>CAZJCR010000040.1:0-21641 GCA_964544385.1 uncultured Bacteroidales bacterium | reverse complement strand
AGTTGAGCGGTTGGAGCTATTCGAACAAACGCATTACTTAGGTATAACCCCGATATAGAGTTTGTTGTGTTTCACCAACGAAGTGCAGTGAAATACTTACAAACTCTATATCGATTGAGCGAATCGCTCAATTTGGGTACAATTAAAATTACTATTTAAAAATTTATTTATCGCCAATAATTTCAATTTTCAAGTCTAAAATAACATAAACAATTTGTGTGTTTTATAATATTCAGTATAACAATGGTATAAGTGCACATAATAATTAACAATACATATTTGTTAAAATTTAGTATTTTTTGTAATCGAAATAAATGAGCTATTGTTTAAAGTTATTTGAAACATTACTAAAACGAGCTAAAATTATATAGGCTTATTTTTACTAATGAAAATAAATAAGACAACTATAAATAGTAAAGCTGATAACATGATTATAAAAAATGTTTTTGCAGGTGCTTTAATAATTGCATCAATGTCGTGTACAAATAATAATAACAAATTAAGTAAAACCGAAAGTTTAATGGACAAAGACCAATATAAAAATACCGAAACCCAAATATTGTACAATAACTTAAAAAAGCTTGGCGAATCGAAAAATATTATGTTTGGTATAGCAAACCCGGTAAGTATAAATTATTTAGGTGGCCCAAAAAATTATGATACCGAAACGTCGGATTGTAAAGATATAACAGGTTCGCACCCGGCTTATCACGAAAGTGATTTAATGTGGTATAGCGACATTAGCTTTAAGCGCAACGATATAATGGCAATGAAAAAAGCTTACAACCGTGGAGCTGTAATTGGTTATTGTTGGCACATGCGCGGACGCAACAGCCATTCGTTTTATAATACCGAAAACGGCGAGCCAACTAACGACAAGTATCTTGTAAAAGAAATTCTTGAGCTTGACGACAGGCAAAAAAACCATGCACTCGATTGGTATTTGAGCGACTTTGATAGTGTTGCAATACCTGTATTCAACGAACTTGACTGCCCTATTGTTTTTAGGCCATTGCACGAGATGAACGGTGGATGGTTTTGGTGGGGAAACCAAAATTGCACTCCCGATGAGTATATAAAACTTTTTAGGTTAACAGTTGATTATTTACGTTCAAAAAATATTGATAATTTGCTTATTGCATGGTCGGTAAATGTTGATGCCGATTTTAATTACTACCCAGGCAACGAGTATGTTGATATACTTGGGCTCGACTCGTACGAACCCGGAATAGCACCTTGGAACCCGGTTGAAAAATTTGTTAAAAACCTTGCTATTTTGGCAAACTATGCAAAAAACAATGGTAAAGTGGCTGCCCTTACCGAAACTGGTTGCCGAAAAGATAACAATGGCAATTTTACATACCCCGATATGTACCCCGAATTTTGGACAAATAATATTGTTAAACCCATATTGGCCGACTCGGCCGCATCAAAAATTGCATGGATAATGAGTTGGTATGGTGGCGATTGGAAGCATGATGAACAAGGCCAAATTTATACTCCTTATAAAGGAATGAACCGACCAAATTCTGTTGCAGCAATTGCTGATTTTATTGATGTGTATAACAATAATAATATTTTATTCGAGAATAATTTGCCTGCAATGTACAAATAGGACAGTAATTTTTTAGTATTGGTTAGGAATAAGTATAGCCATAGTTTATTTGATAATATATTATAAAAATTAATTGTCGGTTAATTGCGGAAGCCGCTTTACAAACAAAATGCGGCCTTTCCAATACGAATCCCAGCTACTGTTATTTCCGTCGATAGTAACACCGCGCGAAACGCAATGGATAACCTTAGGTTCGTTATTTATATCGGAGTAATAAATACCGGCATGTTGTGTTTTCCATTTTTTACCGCGGCGCGTACCAAAAAAAATTAAATCGCCAGGCAAAGCGTCTTCAAGCAAAAGAGTATCACCCGGCAACTGGCTTTGTAACTGGGCACTGTGTGGTAGTTCAATGTCTATGTGTTTATATACATACTTTACAAATCCCGAGCAATCGAACCCGGTTTCGGGGGTTTCGCCACCATATTTATATTTAACACCAACATAAGCGGTTGCAAATGTTATAATTTTTGAGCGTAAGGCGTTATCGAAAATAACGGGGTCAATTTCGATAGTTTTTTCGGTTCCGGTTGTTTTGTTAACATAAACATAATACTCGGGCAATGTGTCGCTAAAAAACTTTGTATATGTAATAACCAATTGTTTAACATAGTTATTTGTATAAGTTGTATCGGCCCAACTGCTCACGTAAGCTTTATAATAACGATTAACTATATAATACCATTCGGGGTAATTTGTGGCACATTTTTTTGCATAACCTGCCGAAGCTTTTAAATGCTTAAACTGTTTTTTGTTTGGCTTATTATCAATAGTAATAAACTTATGCAATTCAATTTTCGACAAAAAATAGTCGGTAACAATAAGTTTGTTATTATGTTTTTTCAATTGTCGTGCTTTAAGTTCGCACTTATCATAATTACCGTTTTCAAAAAGCAGGTTCAGTTTTTTATATTCACGTGTATCGGTTTGGGCTTTTATACCTATCGATACCATAATTATCATAAATATTACAAATAGCTTTTTCACATCAAAAAAAAAGGTTGTAATTAGTAGTATTATTAGTTATACAAGTATGAAAAAAATATGTTAATTCAAAAAATCATGATTAATTTAAGTAAACCATTAGTTTAATCAACTTTAATAACTTTCAGTTCGGTGCGGCGGTTTAGTGCTTTGTTGTGTTCGGTATTATTACCGGCAACCGGCTGTGTTTGCCCGTAACCTTTATAAGTAAGCCTATCGGGATTAACCCCTTTGTTTACAAGGTAATTGTATACGGCTTTTGCCCTTTTTTGCGACAGTTCGGTATTATAACTTTCGGTACCTGTGTTGTCGGTGTGCCCACCAACTTCGGCTATAATATTTGTATTGTTTAATAAAAAACTGCTTAGGTTGTTAAGTTCGGTTTCCGATTCGGGCAACAGTTCAAACGAGTCGGTTCCAAAAAAAATATTGTCGAGTACAACTTTTTGTCCTTCGCTTATTTTATATAAACCTATATCAAGAATTAACGGATCCGACACGCTGTTTACATCGTGTAAACTAAAGTTACGCGAGTAAAACAGGTATCCGTTTTTTTGAACATTAAACGCGTAACTGTTGTTAGCCGGCAAGCAAACTAAATACCTGCCGGTTTTAGTATCCGACTCGTTTTGCATTATTGTGTCGGTATTTGTATGTTTTTGCAAATAAAACCATGCTTGTAATGGTTCGTTGGTAATAGCATCGTATATTTTCCCCGACACATATGATACCGGGTTTGGTTTAAGGTGTTCAGGCAAATCAAACACAAAAATATTACGTGATGTACTACCATAGTTTGTCGAATAATATGCTTTTGTAGCCATGGCATCAATAACAAGGCCTATCTCGTCGCGATGTGTATTTATTGGATAGCCTAAATTTTTAGGTTTTTCCCATTTATTGTTGTCGGTTTTTTGGCTCATAAAAATGTCTTTACGGCCTAAGCCGGGGTGTCCGTCGGAGCTAAAATAAAAAGTAGTGTTGTCGTGGTGCAAAAATGGCGATACTTCGTCGGCTTCGGTATTTATTGGTTTACCAAGGTTTTTTGCTTCGGCCCATTGGCCTTCGGCATTTTTTACCGAGTACCAAAAGTCCATTTGCCCAAAACCACCCGGCCTGTCCGACGAGAATATAATCATTTGCCCGTCGGGCGAAAGGCATGGTTGTTTTTCGCTAAATTTTGAGTTTATTCGCGACCCGGCATTAACTGGTTTTGTCCATTGTCCTTCAATATTGTATGCAAAATAAATATCGCAACGGCCAAACCCGTCGTTTTTTTGACATGCTGTAAAAACCAGGGTATTGCCGTCGGCCGACAAGTTTTGTGCCCCCTCGTTTTGGGGGGTGTTAACCGGTGGTCCCAATGGTACGCCCTTTTGCCAGCTACCATTAACAAAACGGCTTACATAAAAATCTTCCTGCATTGCTATTTCGCCATAAAGAGTACGCCGGCTACTGTCGGGCAAAAGCACTGTATAAACCATTGTTTGTCCGTTAACCGATAGCGATGGCCAATACTGGTCGTTATTGTCGTTTATTGAATTGCTAAGCTTAACGGGTATAAATTGTACCGGGTTTTTCATAATTTCGATAGCCTGCCTGCAATTGTTAATTAGCAAGTTGGCTTTTTCGATACTATATTTTGGTGCTTTGTCCCATTTTAAAAAAAGACCCATGCTCTCAATTGCACTTTGGTAGTTACCATTTAGCCAATAGGCTGTGGCCAGATTATAATATAAATAATTAAAAAAAGCCGGGTTAATTTTTTCTACTTTTTTATAGTCGGCAATTTCGTTATCATACTGTTCAATAGCGTTATAGGCCTCGGCACGTACTAAATAAGCCTCAATAAAATTGCTGTCTTTTTCAATTGCAAGGCTCAGTTGTTCAATAGTTTGGGCAAATTTATAATCGCGGAAAGCAAGGTGGCCGCTATTGTAAAATTCAATAGCTTTGCGCGATTTTGTTGAAAGTTTTTTTTGTTGGGCATTTACATTTAGTTGTAAAATAATTATTGCTGAAATAAGTATAATTTTTTTAATCATTCTATATAATTTTAAACCCAACAACCAAAATATCGTCCATTTGGCTTTCGCCCGATTCGGCCATATAATTAACAATTGTTTTTTCGAGTATGTTTCGTTGTTCGGGCATAGGTTTAGCATGGTTATTTAATAGTAACTCGCGAAAGTTTTTAATTAAGTATTTGCGTTTTGGCGACCCTCCAATTTGGTCGGTAAAACCGTCGGAGAACATATAAAAAATGTCGTCTTTTTGTACTTCGATAATATTGTTTGTAAAATCAACTTCTTTAAAGTAAACAGCAACAGGTTGCCGGTCGGCTTTAATTGTAATAACCTCGTTGTTACGTATTATAAGCAACGGGTTAAAAGCCCCGGCAAATTGTATGGTGTTGTTTTCGGTGTCGATAAGCGTAATTGCAAGGTCCATACCGTCTTTTGTTGTCGATCCTTTGTCGGTTTGCCCTAATGTGTTTTTTATTTTTGTGCGCAACGAGTTAATAATTTCGGCGGCAGTTATTACTTTACCAGTGCTGGTAATTTCGTTTAAAAAACTTATTCCCAGCATACTCATAAATGCACCAGGCACGCCATGCCCGGTACAGTCGGCAGCAACAAATACCAAATATTTTCCAATTGGTTTAAAAAAGTAAAAGTCGCCGCTTACAATATCGCGTGGCATAAACAAAACAAAGTGTTCGGGCAACATTGCCTCCATAATTTCGGGGTGGGGCAACATAGCTTGCTGTATACGTTGGGCGTATCTAATGCTTTGTTTAATCTCATCGTGTTGTTTTTCAATATCTTTTTTTTGTTCTTCAATTGTTTTGGTGCGCTCAACTACTTTTTGCTCGAGCAGTTGTTTGTCGTTTTCGAGTTTTTTTAAACGTGCTTTAAAAACCAGGTACGATACCCCTCCACCTAATACAATAATTATAACATAAAATAATACAGTTTGCGAAAAAGGTTTGGCAACTTTAATGTTTACATTTTTGCCATCGATAACCTGCCCTAAAGCGTTTTTTGCTTTTGTTTGCAGAATAAATTTGCCCGATGGCAGATATTTCAGATTAAGCCTTGTGCTTTTTTGCGGCATGCTCCAGTTATTGTCGAGCCCGGTTAAATAGTAGGTAAACTCAACCCCGTTTTGTTTTAAATAAAACGGTGCACTAAAATTCATGCTTACGTTGTTGTTTTTTGCCGGCAAACGTAATAATTTATCAGGGTTTGCTTCGTGTTGTCCTATTTTTATTTTCGAGTTGTCAAAAGTAAAAAGAATATTGTCGAGTTTACTGGGGCCTATTTTTGCTATTTGGTTTTGCTCGGTAATAATATATATGTTATTGTTGTTGTCAACATCAATGTACCTTAAATTGTCAAAAAGGCGTAATTTGTTAACCATAATCGAGGGCAGTTTTTGTTCATTTGCATTAAAATAATCCCAAACACCGTTGTCGAATATCCAGTTATAATTGCTTTGAGTGTTTATTGAGTAAAACTGGTTTTCGAAAGTTTTTACTGTGTTAAGTTGCCCTTGTTGGGTATAATGATATATAGTATTGTCGGTAAATACAAATACCGAATCGTTATAAAAGTTTGTTAAAAAAACGCTCCCGGGGGTTTCGGGTAATTCGGTATCGGTAATAATTTTTATTTTATCGTTAATTAAGTTACATAATGCAACGCTGTTTTCGAAAGCTATTGCCCAGGTATTTTTGTTGGTATAAGTTATCGAGTTTATGTAAGCCCCTGTAGTTTGGGCAAAATGCAGTATTTCCCATTTACCGTTTTTGTACCATACTTTGTATAAACCGTTATTTGTTGAGCAATATGCCGCGTCAAGTTTATTGTTAACATAAATATCAACTATGTAAACATTGTTCAATATTTTGCTGGCCTGGGTGCCATTTATATAGTAAAGTGCTTTATTGCCTGATGCTAATAGCTTATTATCGAATATTGCAAATTGCTTGCATTTATCGTCAATACCGGTAACCGGCTTGTAAACATGGCTTATTGAGTTTAGGCTGCGTTTTTTAATTACACGTGTCTCGGTTTTTTTAATGGTTTTTGTAATTGTTTGGGTTTTTAATGGTTCAATATTGGCTTTTGGTTTTTCTTCTTTTTCCTTGTTTTTACGTTTGCGGTTAAACAACGACCAACTTTCTTTTTTTTCTTGTTCGTCGGCTGTTTCAATATCACCATTACTGGTGGTTTCAGCAGCAACCTCAACAGTAACGTCAACTGGCACGTCAATTTTTATTGTTACTTCGTTATAATCGTTTACGCGATATAATGTGTAAACCCCGTCGTTAGTTGATACGTATAATTTGTTGTCGTAATTTTTTACAGCTAAAGGGCTGCCTTTTAAACCTGGATAGTTTTGATATAAATCAATGTTTATGTTAAAATCGATACGGCTAATACCAAATTGATGGGCAACCCAAACTCCTTTTTGATTATCGATATATATTGCTTTAATTTCGTCGTCGGGCAAACCGCTAAAAAAATTGACATGTTGTTTTACTTTTCGGCTTTGATAATCAACAATTGATATACCGCCGGCAAGGCTTGCCAATAATACATGGTTGCCCAGGTAGCTTTTTGCATCAACAATATAGTTGTTTTTAAAAAATGCATGATTACTAATACTGTAGTTTTTGCTTACTTTATTGTTAAAAGTGTAATAACTACTATTGTGTGTGCCAAGCAATAATTCATTATTATGTTGTATTACAAATGCAAAATCGTCAACCGGAAAATTATTATTGTTTAGCTCAATTATTTTTTTGCTTTGTATTTTATAAATAAAAAAATCGGCAATAAAATGTGGTTTGTTATTGTATTCAAAAAAATGTTCAACTGTTGAGTTTTCAACAACTAACTCGTCAATAAAGGTTAGTGTTTTTGCATCAATTATTACTATCGAATTGTTTGACGCGCAATAAATTGTATCATTAATAATTAATATTTTTTTAAATTCACGGCTATCGATACTTGTGATAGTTTTGTATTTATACAAATTGCTACCATTGTAAACTAACGAGCCTATTGTTTTATAACCGCATATAATAACATTATTATTAACTGTGTCGGCAATAATATTTTTTGGTGTAAAAGGTGTTTTTACAAGCTGCTCGTTAATGCCATCAAAAACCACAACGCCCTGTGCAACAGCAAAAAGCATGTTATTCGATTTGTCTTGCGATATACCGTTACACCAACGCTCAGCTTTATTGTTTAGCTTATAGTCGGTAATGTAAACTCCCTGACTAAATAAATTTGAGCATAATAAAAGCGCAATAAATACCCCCTTAATTCTCATAGTAGTAAGTTTTCAGAAATTGATTTTGTCAAACTAAACAAAATTACAAAAAATAAACAGTAATACTTTTTAGTTTTATTACAAACAACAAATATTTATTTGCAACTTGCTAATTATTACCTAAGTTGAGCGTTTAAAGTAAAGTGAGCAAAAGCTTTACTTAGGTATAAGCCTATGTAAATTTTTTTGTTTTAACTATCCAAGTGTAGTAAAACACTTACAAAATATAAATCGATTGAGCGAATCGCTAAATTTGGGTAAAAGTAAATTATTTTAATTTTACCCCGTATAGCCTTACTGCTGTTCGTTTGCCACGCAAATCAATAACACCGGCATCTTTAAATGCAAAGGTTTGTGGTTTATTTGCTTTTATAAATAAATCATGCGATACAAGCAGTTGTTGGTTTAGCTCATTGCATTTCGATTCTATACGGGCAGCGGTATTTATTGTGTCGCCATTATATGATATGTCGCGCTTTAACTGGCCAACTTGCAAAACCATTACTTTACCAATGTGTACGCCAGCTTTAAACTGTGGCTCAACTTTGTATTTGCGATAATAATATCGTTTCCGTTTTTGAAGCACGTTTATGAAAGCAAAATACGATTTTAACGCGTTATTGCGGTATAAACCACGCTGTACATTCCATGTTATTACTGCCCCATCGCCTAAATATTGGTATATTTCGCCGCCATAGTTTTCAACTACAGCCATATCGTTAAATAAATCTTGTACTAAATGGCTAAATTTTTTGTGCATTAGTTTTTCGGCTATTGTTGTCGACGATTTTAAATCAACAAACATAAATATACGTTCTTCTTCGGTAGGTTTATTTAATAAACCAAAAAACCAACGTCGTAAATTTCCGCGGCCAATTTTTTTTATAAACGCGCTTAAAAAGCCGTTTGCAATAACGGCAAGGTAAAAAAATACTAACGTCTTTATTTCGATATCGGTAAAACTAAGCCTGGTTTGTTTTGTTATTACCAAATTGTCGATACTAATATTATTTAAATGATTATTAAACAAAAACATTAGTATTAAAAATCCAAATAGTATATACAAAACAAACTTTAAAACCTGTGTAACTTGTATCGGGAAAAACCTTATTACCCTATAACCCCAAAACCAATCGGTTATTGAAAAAAACAAAGCTGTAAATAAACTAACAAACAAAAGCGTAAAGAACGATGCGTCTGACGATTCAATTTTTAGTAAATTATCGAATAACCTGTACCCGTCGGTAAAATAAATAAATAAAAACCATGCACATACCCAAAATAAAAAACTAAAAACTAAATTGAATATCAAACGGTTAATACTAAACCGTATTTTATCGAGTGTAAACATAATTAATACTTTGATAGTTAAAATATCATTACAATAGTAATCAAATTAAACAATTTGTATATTTAGGTAAATACAAAATTGAGCGAATCGCTCAATTTTGTTTTTAAAGTTAATAACTTTCGTATATCATTAATATTAGCTTTGGTAAAAAGAGTTTTTAAATAATTAACTTTTATGTTAAAAAAACAATTACAACTGTATGTTTTTTATATTTAAACTGTCTCATATCTTGTTAATTATCTGTATATTATATAAATTATTTATGAATAATATTTTATGAAAGTACTTTTTATAGGCGGTACCGGTAACATTAGTACATCGGTAAGTAAATTAGCTGTACAATCAGGTATCGATTTATGGCATATTAACAGGGGAACACTTAGTAACGAAAAAATTGATGGCGTAAAAACCATCACTGCCGACATTAACAATGTTGACGAGGTAAAAAAGCTACTAAAACACCATACATGGGATGTGGTAGTAAACTGGATTGCATTTGTACCCAGCCATATTAAACGCGATTTTGAGCTTTTTGCCGATAAAACTAGTCAATATATTTTTATAAGTTCGGCATCGGCTTACCAAAAGCCTTTGTTACACGACATAATAACCGAGTCGACTCCTTTAAAAAACCCTTTTTGGAAATACTCGCGCGACAAAATTGATTGCGAAGACCTGCTCAACAGTTTATACCGCAACCACAACTTCCCAATTACAATTGTACGGCCATCGCATACTTACCGTAATTTTGTGCCATCATGTTTCGATTCGGACCACCATTATACTCTTATTAACCGAATTTTACAAAACAAGCCAATAATTGTACCCGGCACAGGACTAAGCCGGTGGACACTTACACATGCCGACGACTTTGCAAAAGGTTTTGTTGGGTTACTTGGGCACTCGGCATCTATTGGCCATGCGTTTCATATTACATCGGACGAAAAACTTACCTGGAATCAAATATATAACGAAATTGCACAGGCTGTAAATTGTAAACCATTGCTTATTAATATACCACCCGAATTTATCTATAAAACTACCTTTTTATATACAAAAAATCAGCAAAAAGTTGACGAAATACGTGGTGGGCTCGACGGTGATAAACTAACTAATGTAAATTTCGATAATTCAAAAATTAAGAAATTTGTACCATCGTTTAATACTGATATTACTTTTTACAAGGGTATAAGACAAATAATTGACTGGTTTAACTATGATGAAAAACGAAAAATTATTAATGAAAGTAGCGATACATATATGGATTTTATTATTTCAAACTGGCAAAAGGTTATCGATAATTAATTAATAAGATTAATAATTATCATCTAATTTGAGCGGTTGGAACGAAAATAACAAGAGCTTTACTTAGGTATAATCCCGATATAGAGTTTGTCGTGTTTCACTAACTAAGTGTGTGAAATACTTACAAAAGTAAAATCGATTGAGCAAATCACTCAATTGTTTATTAATAAGTTGTCAGTAGTTTTTTCGATATTAATATCAAAATTGCGATTCGAAAAATAATAAAGTTATTCATCTTGGTTAAGATGTTAAAAAATTTTAAAAATAAATATTGTATAACATAATAATGTTATTCAATATTTCAAAACTGATTTACAAGCCTGATAAATAGTATTTTACAAAATAACAGCAAATTTATTCACGCAAAAAAAACAATTAAACCAAATAATAATAAATAGTACAAGTTTTAAATTGCCATTATTTAACTATATTCGAAAAAACAATTAAAATTAAGTTAATATGGCTGGAACATTTACATTTACAATTATTAAACCCGGTGCGGTTAGTAACGAACATATCGGACCTATACTTAAAGTAATTAACGAAACCGGTTTTCATATTTCAGCAATGAAATTAATAAAATTGCGGACAGCTCAGGCCGAAAAATTTTATCAGGTACATAAAGATAAACCATTTTATAAAAGCCTTATCCAATTTATGACATCGGGACCAATTGTTGTAGCTATTCTCGAAAAAGAGAATGCTGTTGAAGAGTACCGCAAACTTATTGGGCATACCGACCCTGAAAAAGCTGAACCTGGTACAATACGTAAATTATTTGCACAATCGATGCAACGTAATGCAGTACATGGAAGCGATAGCGATGAAAATGCAATTATCGAATCTGATTTCTTTTTTGCAAAAAGTGAACGGTTTAGTGTTTTCGACGAACGCGAATTTTAAATTAAAAACCAAAAAAAAACGAGGCTGTCTTTTTTTTGACAGCCTCGTTTTTTTTTAAAACTCCCACAAATCGTGTTCGTAATTTGCAAGTTTTTCTTTAATCTCGTCCGACTCTAACAAACTTTGCAAACCTTGAGTATATTCATTTACACGCCTATCGTCGTAAACATTTGATTCGCGTGATACATAACTGCTAAATTTACGTTTAAAGAAAATATCATCATAAGTGCGACGTTCAGCATCATTAAATTCATTAAATACTTCATGATTAGCTAAAACCCTTCGGGCTTCAGGAAAATAAACCCAAAAAACAAGCGATTTGCTAATTGTTCCTTCGTCGCCGCCAGCTTCGCCTAAATCTTTTGTAAAAAACCTAATTGGGCAAACACCAATAATTCTAACATCCATCATCGAGTGTTGTTTATCAAAAAACCACTCCTCTTTTATCATTAACTGTTTAACTTCCGAACTAATTACCTCGTTTTTAATTACTTTCGATTGTTCATTACCATTTTCATCAAGATATGTAATTGTTTGCTCCCCGGCACCAAAATTACTTTCAATTTGTGAACGGCTAATCGGTTGCGTAAAACGGTCATCATCAATGCCATAAGCTGTTAAACCATCGGTGCTGATACCCCACAATAACAAATCAATTAAACTACGCCTATCGCCAATTTGTGTTGTTGGAAAATATAAAGGATGGTTCAATTTTTCGCGTAAATCAACTATTCGTGTAATTCTTTTACTATACATAACATCGGCCTCGCGTAAATACTTATATGGTATTGGTTTCCTACTTGGAACATGTTCTTTTGCATATATACCATCTAATACCTGACTTATACCTTCGTTTACAAATAATATTGAAAACAAACAAGCCAAAACTGTAATTTTAAATATCTTTTTCATACGTATAATTTTTAATCGTAGTCAATTTATTTCGAAACAAAGCCTATATTATCTTACTCTAAAAATAATTGGTGATAATGATTTAGTTCGGCCATCAGGACCAACAGCTTCAATATCTTCAATACTTAATTTTGAATTGGTTTTTAAATTTTTCATTAAATCGCGTTGGGTTTTGTTAAAGCTATTCCCGTCCGATTCAATTGTACGGTCATACCCTTCAACTTGTGCCGATACTTTAAATTTAGTAATCCTGAATTTTAGGTCAAAAACAAAATCTTCAAGTTCGGCAGTTACTCCGGGTGCTGCCATTAATTCAGCACGCGTAATAGTTCCACTGGCTTTGCCTAACACTTTTGCTTTTGCCTCGGGTATAGTTTTAATCCTAAAGTTCATTTTGCCCATCGATTTTTGCTTACCTTCAATCATAGCACTAACGTCGATAGTAACTTCGCCACCGGTTTTAGTAGGCTTAACTTCGTAACCAGCATTGGTCTTCCGTATAGCAGCTCCGCTCGATATTGTAGCTTTAATATTACTTTCAGGAATTCCAGGTACCGATATAGCCACCGGGTTTTCGATACCATAATAAAACACATTCATTTTTGTTGGCGATATAACTAAACTTGGTTCAGCTACTTCATATTCTTCATCAAATGGATACAATGATTCACCACCATTTGGCGATTTAATTTTTATCAGTCCACGCCATTTTTGCGTTCCAAGGCTACGTGGGTTAACAGAATATATACCTCTTCCTTTTTCAACCTTTAATTTTTGATAATCGCCAACCATTGAGTATTTATTGTTCTCAAATTTATAATTTCCCACCAATATTTCGGGGTTTTGAGTTGAATCGTAAGCTGCTAAAAAAACTTCAGCTTTATATTCATTACCACGCATTATATAACTTGAATTTGGAATTACCGTTGCCGATAGCGCATTAAATTTAAAATCGCTCGCACTAATATTAGTTAATAAGTAATTAATTACATCGGTTTCCATGTTTTTAACATCGGTTTGCAATTTAGCCAACATTACAAGGTCGGCTACCAATGGTATATGTTCAAAAGTAGCACTTTGCCATGTGCGCGAAGCCTCTTCGGTTTCGAGTTTTACATCGCGCGTATCTAAAGTTACTTCTATAGCTTTTTTTAATCTCTCTTCGGTATCGGGTACTGTTTTTAATAACAAATCTCTAAACTCGTTAATTTTTTGTTTAAGTTCTTCTCCTTTACCCATAACAATAAAATACTGGCCTCCATAATCAATATTATCTTTTGAAGCCAAAACTCCCGCATTAACCTTTCCTGTAGTTAATGCTGGGCTTTCAGGGCCTTCGGCAAGTTTAACAAGTTCAATTTTATGCTCTTCTAATAAATCATGTAAATTTTTTGCCTTTTCTTTAACATCAAAAGCTAATGTCCTCCATTTCTCAACCTTTTCTTTATTTTGGGCATATTGCTTCTCAAATTCATCGTAAATTTTATCGTTTTTCGACTTATAATTTTCGACAGTTTTTTCAAGGCTTTCGCTAACTAAAACAAATGAATCCAAAACATCTTTTGAGACATTTAAAGCCATTAAAGCAGTTAAAAAAAGGTACATTAACCCCACCATCTTCTGCCGTGGCGTTTCTTTGCCGTGACCCATATTAAGTTAGTTCTTAAATTATTTATTAAAATTCAATGACGACAACATATTACCATATATGCTGTTTAACGAAGAAATGTTTTGCTCAAGAAGTTGAACCCCTTTATTCATTTTTTGAGTATTTTCAACCGCTTGGCTTATATTTTCAACAACATTGCCCATACCTTTCGAATATTCTTTTGCAACCTCAACCTGTTGTTCCATATTTTTCATTTGTAACTCATATACCGAATTGAGGGCTGACAAATTATTATTCAAAATCCCTAATTTTTCAGCATAAGCAGCTCCTTCGTTACCTATTGTGCTTATTTCGTTAGTAAGCTTATTTGCAAAACCTGAATAGGAATCAGCAAGTTGGTTGTTTGTCTCATTAAAAACATTTGCCGATTTAATATACGATTCTGATAATGTTGAAACAGATTCTTTAAGTACTTCTGTCGATTTTGAGTAGGTCTCGCTAAAATTACCAACAGTTTCAGTTGCTGTTTTCATTTTACCAATGAATTCTTTTGATACAGAACCCGCATTACCTAAATCATTTAAGCTTTCGGCAGTTTTGTTTAAATTTTTTAAACCTTCGCCTAATTTTTCAAAAATTTCAGGGCCGATATCTGCTTTTTCAAGCAATTCGTCGAATTTTGCTAATGCAGCACTGCCGCCGCCGCCGCCACCAACAAAAACAGTTCCTGGGGCAAAACTTTGATTTGCTCCACCTTCAACATTAATACCTGCGCCTGCTACAGCACCTCCTATTGGTACACCTATTATTTGAGGTTGAGCTGTTTCTCTTGCTCTATCAAATTTACGAACTTGAGTTTCATCTTCTTCAAAATCATCGGTAAGCCCGGCTAATTCAGGATAAACGAGTGTCCAGTCGAGTTCTTCGTGTAAAGGCTCAAAAGCCGAAAAGAAGAATATTAACGCCTCAACACCTAAACCTAAAACCAACATAACACTGGCTCCCGGATAGTGTTGTATTTTAAAAAGTGCTCCAATAAGTACTACAGATGCTCCCCATCCGTAAACGTACCTCATAAAGTTTTTGTAGCCTTTACTTTCGACAATCTCTGTTACGCTCATACTAATTATTTGTTACTGGGGGTTAAATATATGTGTTAATATACATTTGATTTTATAACCGATGCGTCGGATCCTAATATCGAACGCACACAGCGAAAACCAATATAAGCTTTAGCTGTATCTTGATACTCGTATGTACGCATGCCATTTTGCAGGTACATACCAATATCTTTCCATGACCCGCCACGGATAACTTTACGTTTTAGTGCTGGCGGATCATCGGGTAAAGCATTATATTTATACATTGGGTTTAAATCATGCGTAAAACTGTAAGCACTTTCATCAAAAGCGTTTGCTGTCCATTCCGAAACGTTCCCGCCCATATCATATAAGCCGTAATCGTTTGGTTCATAACCAGCTACTTCAACAGTATGTAAACCACCATCATCAACATAATCGCCACGCATAGGTTTAAAGTTAGCTAAAAAGCAACCTTTATCATTACGTGTATATGGACCGCCCCATGGGTAAACCGCTAAATTATTTCCACCTCGGGCTGCATATTCCCATTCGGTTTCTAATGGTAATCGATAATCTTGTACAAAAAAATCACCAATACTCGACAAATATGAGTTCATATATGAAGTACGCCAAATGCAAAATGCTGATGCTTGTTTCCACGATACTCCTACTACCGGATAATTATCGTATGATGGATGCCAAAAATACATATTTGCCATTGGTTCGTTATACGAGTATGAAAAGTCGCTAATCCAACATAATGTATCGGGATATACATTTACATTATCATGCATAATAAAGGTACTACGGTCTTTAATCGGTATTTTTTTACCTTCAAGGTTATAAATTTCACCATCGTACTGGTTTGTTTTATAATTAAAATGACGACGGTTCTCGTTTTCGAAAGTATATTTTGTTGCTGCTTGTTTATAATCAATCCAAAAATAATCATAGTTCAATTTTCGTGGATCTACAGTTTTACGGCGATAAAAACGCTCATTTTCAGCATAATATAAATCTGCTAAAATTTCGTTTTCTTCTTCACCCTCCCAAATTATTTCCATTTCCCAGTTAATAAAGGGCGGGTTAATCTCTTCGCCGTATTGATCTTCCGATATAAGATATTCATCAATTTGCTCGCCGAGTTTACGATAAGCAATTGAATCGCGCACCCAATGTACAAATTGACGGTACTCATTGTTTGTAATTTCAGTTTCGTCCATCCAAAATGACGCAACCGATACCGTTTTTGCCTGCGCTGTGTTTGCCCAAGAAACATCTTGGTCGTTTAGCCCCATTCTGTAACTACCGTTTGGAACTTGTATCATACCTAATGGTGGTGCACTGTACCATGATGCACGGTCACTAACGCCAGTTAATTCGCCGCTTTGTTGAGTTGAACAGCTAGCTAACAGTGCTGCTGCACCTAAAATTGCTAGTTTTTTCATAGTTTATCGTAATATTTTAAAATATAAAAATGAGCAAAATATTATTAAAAAACAAATTAAAGAAACCTTATACTTTTATATTTTCTGATATCTTTATCCATGTCGAGGTTAAAAGAATATCCTAACATAAACTCAAATGAACCTGAATTGTAACTTATCATTTTAGTTAATGATATGTCGTATGACAATGCTACTTGTATACCGTTAAGTAATTTAAAACCTGCCAATGCGATAACATCGGATGTGGCAAGTGTTGTATTTGTTTTTATTCCCAAACCTCCAAAAAATAATTTATTATAATATACTAAGGATGATAAATTAAACTCGGTTGTTGCAATATCGGTTGCTAAAAAAACTATCGGCTCAACCGAAAATAAAGGGTTTGCTAATTGATAATTGTAGCCACCACCTAAATACACCTTTGGCCTTATAGATACTGGTTCTTTTTGATAATAATTTATGTTGCTGCCTAATAAATTACGAGCCGAAACACTAAAATACATGTTGTCGGCACTATAATACAACCCTAAATTCATATCAAATATCATTGGCCTATCATTATTTCCGGTTGTTGGTATTAAAATATCAGTTGTTACATCACCTCCCGAAGTTACAATTTTTTCGAGATAAAATTCATGACTTATCATATTTAATGCTATACCTATTCCTAAATCGCCCTGTATAAAACCTCGCCTGTAGGCATACGAAATATTTACGCCTGTGTTACTAAAACCACCTATATTATCACGAATTAAACTTAAACCTGCTCCATGCCTATGCCCAAAAAGCTTAAACGGGGCATCAATGTTTGCAATAAAATTATTGGGTACGCCATCGCCAAACCCCATCCATTGGTTGCGGTTAAGTAATTTTGCCTCAATTTCGTTTCCGTCGCCGGCATAGCCTGGATTGTAAAACATTTGGCTAAACCTGTTTAGGCTCATAAATGGGTCTTGTTGCGCTACGGCAATAATTGAGCTTAATAATAAAAATAACAATAATAAGGGTCGTTGTAGCATTTAGTTATCGTAAATCAATATAAACCATATGGATTAATTGGTAAATTAAATAAAAATTAAATAGTGAAACAAGTTTTTCTTTTTATTATAATGTTTCGAACATTAATTGTTTTTTTTATTGTTTCTAATTTACACGTTGCTTTTGAGTTTTTGTTATGTGTTTTTAAATTAACGGTATTATTGTAATCATATTTTTGGCAATTTGCTTTTTATTTTTTACAAACCAATATTTTTTTACAACTTTTTTAATGCTTTTAGTAACCTGTCGGGTATTTGGTTTTTGCACATTTGGTAGTAATCTGTTTCGGAGCACGATACAATAACCGGATTATTGTTTTGATATGGTATCTCGAACCAATAGCGGTTATTTTGTTCGTTTTTATAAAATACTATATCGGTTTTATTTTTGTCGTTTTTAACGTATATTTTTTTATAATTATCGAGGCTACCTATTGGGTAATCATTTTTGCGTTGTGCAACCCCGTTAATAAAATTCCATGTCAATTGGGCTGTAAGGTGCGATGATAAATCAATGTTTGGCAGTAGTTCAAAAATAGAAAACACTTTAATTTTATCGCACAACCCTGCTATGTTAGTTATTTGGCATGCCTCGTCGGCGTTTAAACCATTTGGATTATGGTTGTTTTGAGGACAATCCTGTGACTTTATTGCTGATAAATCGAATGATAATATGTCAGTATCGCGCAATACTGGCTCAATTTCGGAATATGAAGCGCGCAAATTAGCAAGCCTTATTATATCGATATTGTTTTTAAGTGCAAGTTCGGTTACATATTTTGGTACTAAATAGTTTTGATAACCAAGTACGTTAATGTCGATTTTTTGGGGTGATGTAATTAATTGGTTAATAAAACTTTTAGAATTTATATCGATTTGGTCGGTTAAATTAATTTCTGAATCGATTATTGTTATTTGCTGTTGTTCTTTTTTATTTACCACATTTTTTAGAGCCAATGTGTTATCGTGCGAGCCGCCAATTATTACAGGCAAAACATTTTCGGATATTAACCAGGTTACAACTTCATTTATGGCGCAGTAGGTGTCGTTAATTGTATTTCCGTTTTTAAGCTCTCCTAAGTCGGTAATAATTACTTCATTTATTGCCGCAAGGTTATAAAAATATTTTCTGAACAAGTTAGTGTTTACATTGTATTGCCCGCTATGCGAGTTCCTTGTTTCGTGTACACTAAAAATGGCAATGTTTTTTTTTATATCGGTAAATTTATATTGCCCAATAACTATATCGTTGCCCACGTATCCCTTTTTATTGAAAAAAAATTGGTTTTTTTTGTCTGCAATGGTATTAAAGTAAAGCGATAATGGGGGCATATTGCTCATTTTTTAGTTTTTTTTGTATTTTCTTTTTTAGTTTTTTTTGTTGATGGTTTACTTGGTGTTTTTTCGATAATTAATTTACAATCGTCGATGTTTAACTGGTTTGCCGGCTTGGCATCTTTACCTTTTGGTATACGGAAGTTTTGCTCGTTATATGTTATATAAGGGCCATACCGGCCATTTAATATTTGTATTTTACCTTCGGGGGTTTCAAATTCGCTAATTAATTTATTTTTTTCGGCCTCGCGTTTTTCTATAATTAGTTCAATAGCTCTGTTTAATTCAACTGTATATGGGTCGTCGACCCCTTTTTTCAGGCTGTAAAACTTTGAATCGTGCCTTACATATGGACCAAACCTGCCAATAGCAGCAACAACTTTTTTACCTTCGAATTCGCCAATATCGCGTGGCAGTTTAAAAAGTTCCAAAGCTTGTTCGAGTGTAATTGTTTCGAGGTGTTGGTCGCGCCGCAAAGCTGCATATTTTGGTTTTTCGTCCGAATCGGTATCGCCAATTTGTGCCATTGGCCCGTAACGTCCTATTTTTACAATTACGGGTTTTCCGCTTTGCGGGTCATTACCAATGTTGCGTTCGCCGCTTTTTCGTCCCGATATTTCAAGTGCTTGTTCAATTGAGTTGTGAAACGGGTTGTAAAAGGCATCAATCATTTTTTGCCAAACTAAATTTCCTTCGGCAATTTCGTCGAATTCCATTTCAACTTTGGCAGTAAAATTAAAGTCTAAAACTTTTGGGAACTGCTCGAGCAGGTAATCATTAACAACCATACCAATATCGGTTGGAAATAGTTTCGATTTTTCGGCTCCGTTGTTTTCAGTTTTATCATTAACTTTAATATTATTGTTAATAAGTTCGAGCTGTTTGTAATTGCGTTCGTTACCGGGGCGGTCTTCTTTAACCACATACTCACGGTTTATTATTGTCGATATTGTGGGAGCATATGTTGATGGCCGGCCTATGCCAAGCTCTTCGAGTTTTCGTACTAAGCTTGCCTCTGTGTAACGTGGAGGGTGATTTGTAAAACGTTGTGTAGCTGTTATGATTTTATATTTTAGCAATTGTCCGGCAATAATTTGTGGTAATAGTTCTTTTTCTGCATCATCATCTTCGTCGTCAACCGATTCGATATAAACTTTAAGAAACCCATCGAATTTAATCATCTCGCCCTGGGCTAAAAATTTGTGGGTCGAATTTTCGATATCGACAGTAATGGTAGTTTTTTCGAGTTCGGCATCGGCCATTTGTGATGCTATTGTTCTTTTCCAAATAAGTTCGTAAAGTTTTTGTTCCTGAGCTGTACCCGAAACCGATGGTTTGTTTAAATAAGTAGGCCTGATAGCTTCGTGAGCCTCTTGTGCCCCTTTTGATTTAGTTTTAAATTGTCGGGTATAAAGGTATTTTTCGCCAAACTGGTTTGTAATTTCGTTAGCAGCTGCATTAATTGCAGCTTGCGACAGGTTAACCGAGTCGGTTCTCATATAAGTAATTTTCCCGGCCTCGTACAAACGTTGTGCAATTGTCATAGTTTGCGAAACCGAATATCCAAATTTGCGGCTTGCCTCTTGTTGTAGTGTCGATGTGGTAAATGGTGCAGCAGGGCTTCGTTTTACAGGTTTTTTTGTAATATCGGCAACTTTAAATCCCGATGTTTTACAAAGTTCGAGAAAACCATTTGCATCTTTTTCATTAATAAATTTATGGTTAAGTTCGGCCTTTAATTCAATGTTTTTTGAACCGTTGTTAGCACCAAAAAAACCAGTAACCTTAAACGACGATTCGGGGTTAAAAGCTATAATATCGCGTTCGCGTTCAACAATTAACCTAACAGCAACCGATTGTACACGCCCGGCCGATAATGATGGTTTAACTTTTTTCCATAAAACAGGCGATAATTCAAAACCAACCAAACGGTCGAGCACACGACGGGCTTGTTGCGCGTTAACAAGGTTAATGTCAACATTGCGCGGGTTTTCAATTGCTTTTAATATTGCGTCTTTTGTAATCTCGTGAAATACTATACGTTTAGTTTTAGCAGGGTCAAGGTTTAAAACTTCGAACAAGTGCCAGGCAATAGCCTCTCCTTCGCGGTCTTCATCGGATGCTAACCAAACCATTTCGGCATCTTTGGCTAATTTTTTTAAATCGGCAACAATTTTCTTTTTGTCGGCCGATATTTCATAATTAGGTGTGTAATTATTTTTTATATCAATTCCAAAATCTTTTTTTGCTAAGTCGCGAATATGACCAAAACTACTGGTTACATGATATTCTTTACCTAAAAACTTTTCGATAGTTTTTGCCTTGGCTGGTGATTCTACTATTACCAAATTGCTGTGCATATATTATTATATTAGTCCAAATTTTTTCGCAAAATAAACCAATTAACTGAACATGTTCAAAAAAATAATTTATTTATCGACATGTAAACAGGCTAAAACTTATAAAACCTGTATAGCTAAATACTACATATTTAATTGATATTATGCGTATTAATGAGTTATTTTACTTTGGTAAACTACTAACAATATTTTTTTGTTTTTATTTGCCATTATATATTACCCAAATTGAGCGATTCGCTCAATCGATTTAGATCCAAATTGAGCTAATGGCTCAATCGATGTGGATTTTGTAAGTATTTCACTACACTTGGTTAGTGAAACACAACAAACTCTACATCGGGGTTATACCTAAGT
>CAZJCR010000039.1:0-21738 GCA_964544385.1 uncultured Bacteroidales bacterium | reverse complement strand
TATCAAAAACTTGTGGCATACCGCCAAGCCAAATAGCATGTTTTTTTAAATTCAGGGGTTCTTTTTGTTTAATATAACTTGCAATTAAACCAGGTGGTAGTTTTGTTTTTTGGACACTAATCCCGAACCATTTATGTACCGGCATATCAATACCAACGCCGTTTAAGTAATTGTACATAGCGCGGCTTAACCCGTCGCCAAGTTCATCAACAGGGGTTTTAACCTTGTCGGTAAAACAAATTTCGTTGTTGGCAAAGGGGTTTGGGGCGGGGTTATTAATTACTATATTATATTTGGCAGTGTTTTGTGCAACTATACTATGGCATGTTAATGCAAACCTGTGCCAAAAGCCCGACTGTATTAAGCCGTTTTCGAAAAACTGGCGTACAACTTCGAGCGCGTCAATAGTTTCGTGAACGGTTTGGCTCGGGAAACCATACATTAGATATGCATGTACCATTATACCGTTTTGCTTAAAGTTGCGGTTTACACGTGCAAGTTGTTCAATTGTTACTCCTTTATCGATTAGTTTAAGCAAACGGTCCGATGCTGTTTCTATTCCGCCTGTTACAGCAATACAACCCGATGCGGCAAGCAACCGGCACAAATCGTTAGTATAAGCTTGCTCAAAGCGTATGTTGCCCCACCATGTAATATTTATTTTTTGCTTTATCAGTTCAATTGCAAGTTGTTTTAGCAACGCGGGGGGAGCAGCCTCGTCGGTAAAATGGAAACCAGTTTTACCGGTTTGTTTTATTATTAGTTTTATTTTATCGACAATAATAGTTGCCGGTTGTCCCTCGAATTTTGAAATATAGTTAAGTTTGGTATCGCAAAAAGTGCACTTTCCCCAGTAGCAGCCGTGTGCTAAAGTAAGCTTGTTCCAAAAACCATCGCTCCAAAGTTTGTGCATCGGGTTAACAGTCTCAATTAACGACAGGTATTTATTACTGTCGATGCCGGTATAGTCGGGAATTGATGTTTGCGAAAATGGAATAGATTGTAACCCCGGGCTGTACCATTTTTTTATTGTACTATTTTGCAATGTATAAACATTGTTTAGTGAACCACTTTTGCCGTTTTCGGTTTTTATAATTTCGAGCAAAGGTTGTTCGCCGTCGTCAAAAACTAAATAGTCGGTAAAATTAAATATACGGGTGTCGGTAATTTGTCGAAGCTCGGTAGTAACATAGCCTCCACCAAAAATAATTTTTACCTGCGGGTTTAAAATTTTAGCGTGTTGGGCACAAACAAGGGCAGCATATAAATTTCCCGGAAACGGAATTGTGAAACCTATAATTTGTGGTTTATAAATATTATAAAATTTTTGAAAAATATCGATTATAAGTGCATCAACAAAACTATTTTTTTTGGCGGTTACTTTATTGTATAATTCATCAAAAGTTGGTAAAGTAATACAAAGGTGGTGTTGGTATTTAATAAGTTCAAAACCATTGTCGATGTTTTGGCGAATAAGGTCGACAATGTCTTGAATATAAAAAGTAGCCAGGTGTTTTGCTTTATCGGTAAGACCCATGTCGCCAAAATGCCAGTCTAAATCGGCAAGGTTGTTAAACCGGGAACCTTCGGGTAAATATTGGCGGGTGCAAATTTTGTTGGCAATTCCAACATCGGCGGTGCGTAAAAAATATTTAACAGGCTCAATAGTATTGCAATAAAAATATTGCATGTTTAACATCTTTTTATGCGCTGCCGTTGCTTTGTTGTAATTTATTGCTGCAAATAATTCGGCTAATTTTGTGTTGGTAAACAAGGTGTCGATAAGTTCGATACCTAAATCGGTTTGATAAGCCGGCACATTGTTTTGCTTTAAAAACCCTGTAAGCACTGTAGTTGCAGGGTATGGCATGTTAAGCTGTGTAAGTGGCGGTGTTACAAGCCATATTGGTTTATTGCACATTTTAGGCGGTAATCTCGTGGCTTAAACAGTGTAGTGTGCCAAAACCCCAAACAAGGTCGGTAGCATTAATGCCAATAACTTTGCGGGTTTTAAAACAATTTGCAATAATTTGGAGCGCTATAGGGTCGTTAGGGTCGTTAAAAGTTGGTACCAATACCGATTTGTTGGTTATTAAAAAATTAATATAACTGGCGGGCAGCCTAATGTTGTCGAAAAACAATGGACCGGGCATAGGCAATTGTACTACATTAATTTTTGAACCGTCTTGTAATTTCGAGTTTTCGAGTATTTCAATGTTTTGTTTAAGTATATGGTGGTTAGGGTCGGTGGTGTTGTGTTCAACAGCGGCCACAACAGTTGTTTCGTTAACAAACCGGCAAATATCGTCGACATGGCCGTGGGTGTCGTCGCCAACAATACCATTATTAAGCCAGATAGTATTTGTAACACCAAGGTAGTGGTTAAAAATTTGTTCGTAATCGGTTTGTAAAAAGCCTTTGTTCCGCACTTGAACCGACGGGTGTAACAAACATTCGCGGGTAGTAATAAGTGTGCCTTTACCGTTAATGTCGATAGCGCCGCCCTCGAGCACAACTTTTTTATTATTATGCATTGGTGTTATAAAAGGCAAATTTAGTGCATGTGCCACAACTTGTGGTGTATTGCGGTCTTTAAAGTAGTTGCGGTATTTGGCCCAGCCGGTAAAACCAAATTGCAGGCACTGGCGTTGTCCAAGGTTGTTTTTTACAACTATTGGACCCGAGTCGCGCATCCAGTTGCGATTAGTTTGGTGTTCAATAATTTTAACATTGCCGGTGTTAACGTGTGCTAATTTAAGGTCGTTAATGGCATTGGTTTTTTTAGTGCTGTCGTTAACAATAAGAACAACCTGTTCGTCGTCGGCTACTTTTCGTATAATTTCGATAAAAGCCCACTTAGCAGCCTCGAATTTACCCGGCCAATCGTTTTTTTGGTGCGGAAAAGCCAAAAGTGTAGCTTGGTGTTGCTCCCACTCGGCCGGGAGTCTCCAAATATTATTGTTCATAATTAGTCAATAAATCGTTTAGTAATGTTTTGATAAGCATCGATACGGCGGTCGCGTAAAAAAGGCCAGTTTTGCCTAACTTCTTCAATAAGGTTTGTATCAATTTCGGCAATTAAAATTTCCTCGTTGTTGTGCGACGCTTGAGCCAAAATTTCGCCTTGCGGGCCTGCAATAAACGACGAACCCCAAAATTCGAGACCTGCAAGTTCGGGTTCGGGTTGCTCAAAACCAACACGGTTAACCGATACAACAAAAATGCCGTTAGCTACTGCATGGCCGCGTTGTACGGTCATCCAGGCGTCGTGTTGTTTTTTGCCGTACTTTTCTTTTTCGTGCGGGTGCCAGCCAATAGCTGTTGGATAAAATAAAACATCGGCTCCTTGCATGGCAGTAAGGCGGGCTCCTTCGGGATACCATTGGTCCCAGCAAATAAGAGTGCCTACTTTACCAAATTTAGTATCAAAAGCTTTAAAGCCAATGTCGCCGGGGGTAAAGTAATATTTCTCGTAAAAGCAGGGGTCGTCCGGAATGTGCATTTTGCGATACAAACCGGCTTGCGAGCCGTCGGCATCGATAATGTATGCACTATTGTGATAAAGGCCTGGGGCCCGCTTTTCGAAAAAAGGCACTATTATACTCACGCCCAGCTCTTTTGCCAAATTGCTGAATGTTGTATACGACACATCGTAAAGCGGTTCGGCAAATTTAAAATAATCGGTAGTTTCTTTTTGGCAAAAATAAAATGTACTGTAAAGCTCGGGCAGGCAAATTACTTGTGCACCCTGCGCGGCTGCTTTTTTTATCCATTGTGTACATTTTGCCCTGTTGTTTTCGGGGGTGTTGTTCAAGCTAATTTGAACAGCTGCAACTTTGTATTTTTTGCCCATTATTATTTAATTAAATTAATGGTGCAAAAATAGTGTTTTTACTATTACCTTAAAAATGGTAATTGCGTGTACAATGTAATATAGCATAATAGTATTACATACGTTAAGCGGTTTGCATTATCGATTATGGCTTTTTAAGTATCTAATCGGGTTATTAAAACCTGTCGACCCCTAAATAAATATTTTATGTAAATATAGCAAGGCTTTGCTTTATAGCGGTCAAGTTATGTGTTGTTTATAACTGTCGTTTAAAGGCCGACGACAAATAAACGCATAGGCTTAACCCTGTTACCTGGTAACTTTTGTTTACCGATGCAAATATCGATACACCTATGCCAATGTCGTAATAAACTTTGCGCGAGTATTGAACAGTTGCATAAAGGCCGGGTTCGAGATACCGGTACACGTAATTATTACCAAGCGTGTCGGTATAAGCAAAATCGAAACCCCAGTTTAACGACGGCCCGGCATGTACGGCAAAATTATTGAAAATATCGTCGTAACGCCAACCATACATAGCGTGCACGCTGTTTACCGAGTGTTTAAGATTGCGGTGTGGTAAAAAAAATGCCTTGGTTTGCGTATCTAAAAATTGGTTTCGCGATGTTAAAAAACCTATACCTAAATTGTGCTTTTTTAGTATTCTAAAATGAAAATCGGCCATAAAGTTGGGCTCAAAAACCTTTTCGCTAATGCAATATCCATAACCTAAGCCAACGTTTAACCACGGGCTGTTTGGCACATATTGGCGGCCTTGTAAAATAAATTCGCTGGTTGGGCGTTTGGTTTCGGTTTGTCCAAACAATGTTGTGGTTATAACCAACAACAAATTTAAAAACAGGTATTTATAGCTAATAGTCATACTAAATTAAACTGCACAGGTACAATAATAATTATTTTAATCGATAAGTAAATGTACCATATTTATAAAATTGCTAAAACAACATTGCAAAGCAAACTAAAAAACAGATATTTGAAACCTATATTGAATTAAAAAAGATAAAAGAACGCCCATGTTGCTTTTTATTTATAAAGCCTTTAGGTTAAAACATGTTTTAACGTTATTTTTTATACAAATTGTAATTATTGGTTTTGGGCAAGCCCAATGCACATTTTCGGGCAAAATATTCGACAAACAAAATACCAGTGTCCTTGTTAATGCAACTGTTTTTGTTGAACAGCTTAACAAAGGTACGCTTACAAACAACAATGGCTTTTTTAGCATTGACTTAGTGCCTGCAAACTACACAATAGTTATAAATTATTTGGGTTACAAAAGCATAAAAAAACAAATAACAATTAATAACGATACTACGGTTATTTTTTATCTTGAATTAACCGACGTTTATGTTGAAGGTATTGACGTTAAGGCAATAAAAAACAGCAACAATATAACAAACAAAAACGTGGGCATAATAAGCCTGTCGGCAAAAGAAATTAACAAAATGCCTGGTATTATGGGGCAGCCCGATGTTATGCAAATTATAAGGCTTATGCCTGGCGTATCGTCGGGTGGCGACGGAAGTTCAGGGCTTTATGTACGTGGCGGCGATTCGGGACAAAATCTTTTTGTTTTAAACAACATGCCACTATATAACCCGTCGCACCTACTTGGTTTGTACTCGGTATTTAATCAGGGTATTGTGGGCAAAGTGCAGGTTTACAAAGGAGCTATACCTGCACAATATGGCGGGCTATCATCAGCAGTTGTAGCTGTCGACATTAAACAGTCGGGTTTTGACACGTTAAAATGTAATGGCAGTATAGGGCTTTTATCGTCCGACATTACAATTGAAAGCCCTTTTAATAAAAACAAAGGGTCGGTAATAGTGTCGAGCCGTAAAACATACCTTGCACTTTTACAAAAAGCTGTTAACAGTATGTGGCAAAACCAATCAACTTTTTTTTCGACTACACAGTACGGCTTTTACGATATAACTGCAAAACTTGCCTACAAATTTAACCCCAAAAACCATGTTTCGATTACTGCATTTGTTGGCAGCGATTTATACCAAACTAACAACCCAAACAATTTTATGAAAAGCAATTTAAGCTGGGGAAATACTGCATGGGCTTTAAACTGGACACATTATTTTAATCATAATTTTAGCATTACAAATACAGCCGGCCAAACAAATTACAACATGGCTATAAACGCGGTTTACAACCAGTATAATTTGTTTTTAAAAAGTAATATTGCCGATACATATTGCAAAAACGAGCTAAACTATATAACATCAAAAAATAATAAAATAAAATGTGGGGCATCGGTAACATGGCATAATCTTACCCCACATAGTGTCGATGCAAACATGGAAAGTCTTGTTTTTAATTCGGTTAACCAATATTTATCGACTGAAACAGCAATATTTTTTCAATACCAATGGCAATTAACACCAAAAATTATAACTAATGTAGGATTGCGGTATACAAATTTTTTGCACCGCGGCCCTTACACGTATTTTATAAACAATAACAGCAATGTTGTTTACGACTCGGTAGTATATAAAAAAAACGAACCTATAAAATTTTATAACAGGTTTAGCCCGAATATTTCGTTAGTAAAAAACCTTGGGCCAACAGCATCGGTAAAGGCTTCGGCCGGAGTAAGCCACCAGTTTATACATTTGGCGTCGGTTGGTACAGTGTCCATGCCAACCGACATTTGGCTGCCATCAACTCGTTACATTAAACCACAACAATCGGTAATAGCAACTTTAGGGTATTTTAAAAATTTTAAAAACAATATGTTCGAAACCTCGGCCGAGGTTTATTACAAACACCTTATTAACCAACTTGAATTTTTAAACGGTGTTATCGACAATTTTGATAATACCAAAATTGAGAAAAATGTTGTTTTTGGCCAGGGCCGCGCCTTTGGCTTTGAGCTTTACACCAAAAAACAAACAGGTAAACTTACCGGCTGGGCCAGCTATACCCTGTCGCGCACAATACGACAATTCGACCAAATTAACAATGGAAACCCATACCCGGCAAAATACGACCGCATACACGATTTGTCGGTTAGTATTAATTATAATTTACTGCCGCGTTTAAACCTTTCGGGTACGTTTATTTTTTGCACCGGTAATGCAATGACATTGCCCAATGGCCGATATTTAATTCAAGGGCATATTGTTAACGATTACACAAATATAAATTCGTTCCGTATGCCTGCCTATCATAGGCTCGATTTATCGGTAACTTACATGTTAAAAAAAATTAGAAATTTTGAGTCAGATATTATTTTTTCGGTTTACAACGCTTACAATCGCCAAAACCCTTTTTACATTTATTACAAAGTAAAAACCGATTTTGACCGATACTATTTGAGCGTAACACCAACAAAAATTACATTGTTCACAATATTGCCATCAATAACATGGCGTTTTAAATTTTGAAAATGAAACGCCAACGTAAAAAGACTTGCAAAAACACGTTTAAAATATAATTTGGGTATTCAATCAAACCTTAAGTTTAAAATTATTTACCGATGAAATTATTTATAATCATAATAATTATAATATTATTTACAGGTTGTACCCAATCCAATTTTGATTTTGGTAGTTATAATAGTAAAATTGTTGTCGATGGTTGGATTGAGCAGGACCAAAACGCGCACGTGTTTTTAACCCTTAGCGCGCCTTACGCAGGGCAAATCGACTCGGTATCGATTTTAAATTATGCACTAACAAGGGCAAAAGTTACTATTACCGATGGTAACAATACCGAAATTTTGTCGATGGTTAAAAACACTAACTATTTTCCACCATATTTTTACCGTACGTTGCGCATAAAAGGGCAGGTTGGGCATACATATACACTTACTGTCGATTACGGTGGTATAACTGCATGGGCAACTACAACTATACCGCCAATACCGATTGTTGACAGTGCCTGGTTCAAAAAAATTTATTACACCGATACACTGGGCTTTGTTTATTTTATTATTAACGATAATGCACAAACACACGATTTTTACCGAACAATGACGCGCGTAAAAAATACCGACGCAATGTATATTCCAACTTATATATCGAATTACGATGATGTGTTTTTTAACGGGCAAAAACCCGAATTTGTGCTTTATAAAGGTAGTAACATTGGTACAAACACTATGCAAAACATACATTACCATGTTGGCGATACTATTATGCTAAAAGTTTGCAGTGTTGATGTTGATGCATACAATTTTTGGAGTTCGTTAAACCGTGAACTACTTAATACCGGAAACCCTTTTGCATCAACAAATTTAAAAGTACAAAGCAATATTAATAACGGACTTGGTATTTGGTGCGGTTACGGGGCAACATATAAACTTGTAATTGCAAAATAAAACTAACCTAATTGTTTTTATGCATTAACTCCTAAGTTAAGCGGTTGGAGCTGTGCGAAATAACGCTTTACTTTAATATAATTTGGGTAACAATGTACACAACTTTGATTATTTATTTTTTACACATAGTTTTTCGTGTAAATTAATTTGTATGTTTGAAACAATTGTTGAGTTAATTACATTAAACCTTACCATAATAAAAAAACAAAAAAGCTTTTGAAACTCGAATCACCAGTACTGTTTGTAAAAAATATCGAGATATCGGAACAGTTTTATGTAACGCTGCTTAACCAAACTGTAAAACACAATTTTGGAGCAAATATTGTTTTTGATAGTGGTTTAGCTATTTGGCAAATAAATAGTAACCATGTTATTTGTCAAAACTTAAAAACCAGTAAGTTGGGCAATAGCTTTGAGCTTTATTTCGAAACCGATAACATTGAACTTAAATTTGAACTGTTAAAGCAAAATAATGTAAAATTTTTACATGATATACACGAGGAGCCTTGGGGCCAGCGTAATTTCAGGTTTTTCGACCCCGACAATAATCTTATTGAGGTTGGCGAACCAATGCCGGTTTTTGTTAATAATTTAAAAAACAACGGTTTAAACGCTCAACAAATAAGCAACAAAACAGGTATTAACTTGCAAACAGTATTGCAAATTTTAAAATAGTTGGTTATAATTAGTAATGGTAAAAAAGCAATTTGTAAATACAAAATACGCTAACGCAGTTTTATTTATAGCAATTCTACTTATAGCAACATTTTTAAGGCTATACAAGTATTTCGACATACCTTTTACCCACGACGAGTTTAGTGCCCTGTTTCGTACTAATTTTAACAGTTTTAGCAGTTTAATAAAATTCGGGGTTATTCCCGATGGGCACCCTGCAGGTATACAGGTGTTTTTATATTATTACATTAAACTTTTTGGCAGCTCGCCATGGGCAGTAAAACTACCTTTTGTTATAATGGGCTTGTTGTCGGTTTATTTAATTTATTATGTATCAATAATTTGGTTTAACATTACCGTTGGCCTTATAAATTCGGCAATGTTTGCCACTTTGCAGTTTACGGTTGTTTACAGCCAAATTGCACGGCCTTATATTAGTGGTTTGTTTTTTTGCCTGTTATTGGTTTTATTTTTTACTCGATTAGTAAAAACACCACAAACAAAATTTTATATAAATGCAGCGGGTTTTATTGTGTCGGCTGCACTATGCTCGTACAATCATCACTTTAGTTTATTAATGGCTGCTATTATTGGCTTGTCGGGGTTGTTTTTTATCGATAAAAAATACCTTGTTAAATATATTTTGGCAGGCATAATTGTAATGATACTGTATTTGCCACATTTGCCAATATTACTTTTGCAACTTAAACAAGGTGGCGTTACATGGCTATTTACACCTCGTTACCGCTTTATTGCCCAATATTTGGGCTATTGTTTTAACTATTCGTCATTGGTGTATTTTGTTGTATTAATTGTTTTTGTTTACGGAATAGTAAAAGCAAAAAGCTATAACTATAATTTAAAAACATTTTTGCTTTTTGCGGTATGGTGCAGTTTGCCATATTTAATAGCCTTTTATTACTCGCGACATGCTGTTACTGTTTTACAATTCTCGGTGCTAATATTTAGTTTCCCGTTTTTGTTATTCGTGCTTTTTGGTCATATACCGCAATTAAAAGCCGGCATTAATGCAATTATTGTTGTTTTAATATTGTCGGCAAATATTTACTCGCTTGTTGTAACAAGGCATCATTACAGTATATTTTACCAATCGGTTTATAAACAAATACTTATCGACAACAAGGCAGCACGCCAACAAAACAAAAATGTTTTATCGATAATTGATTCGCATGTGCCAATAACAAATTACTATATCGACAAATATAATTTCGACACAAATTTTGTTTGCTACACGCAAAAATTTAAATCGCACACCTGCCTGTTAAATTACTTAGAGAACAATTATAGTAATTACGATTACCTATATTTTGGGGCATTGTCGGGCAACAACGAAATTAGTGTTCCAATTATTCAACGCTATTATCCTAAAATTGAATGGCAAAAAAACTATTTTGGAGGAACAACATACCTGTTTTCGAAAGAACAACAAACAGTTGTTAACCCTATTAACCACAACAGTTTCGAAAATGTTGACAACAACTGGCATCAAGTTAATCAGCTAAATATTATCGACACAATTATTTACCAGGGAAAACACTCGTATTTTATCGACAGCCTTACCGAGTGGGGACCAACATTTGTACATTTATTAAAACCACTGTACAAAAACCAGAATAATTTTATCGATATATCGGTTAAAGTGCTCAATAATAAAAAATTAAATAATGTTTTACTTTGCGCGCAAATAATGAATGGCCAAAACAGCCACTATTTTGGGGCTTTACCGGTTGGTTCTTTTAAAAATATTGCAAACAACAGCAAATGGGTTACAGCACAATACTCGGTTAAATTGTCGGATATTGACCTTAATTACAAAAACCTTGAACTTAAAGTATATATTTGGAACAGGGACAAAACAAACATAATTATCGATAATTTTGAAATAAACCTGCGCCAGGGTAATGAATTAGTTTACAGCCTTACCGAGAAATTTTAACCTAAGTTGAGCGGTTGGAGCTATGCGAACAAACGCTTTACTTAGGTATAACCCCGATGTAGAGTTTGTTGTGTTTCACCAACGAAGTGCAGTGAAATACTTACAAAATATAAATCGATTGAGCGAATCGCTCAATTTGGGTTTGAACCACTTTTGCCAATTGGTTTATAAAACAGTTTAAAACATTGATATTTTTTTACACGCCGTAAAACCAAACTACTTTTGCACAGTTTTATATTTAAAGCATTAACATATTGCAAAATAAAATGGATAACGTGAAAAACAAATCAACAAAAATTATCGAAACAGTAACAATTACAGGTATTTGGTTGATAATATTTGTATTGCCTGTTTTATTGTTCCGCGAGTTTAATAACATTGATTGGCAAGCTGTTTACCGCGCGTGGCGTAAACTAATACCTTTTTTAATTTTATTTTTGGTAAACAGGCTTTTTTTGGTTCCTTACTTTTTTATTAAAAAACGATACATAGTTTATTTATTGCTTGTTATTTGCTCAATGGCAGTTTTTTTAACACATAACTACCTCGACATTAAAAAAAACATGCCTTCGCATATTAATATTATTGACAATAAGCCGCCACCTTTTATCGATAAAAATAGCGTTGGTCGCCCTGATAACAATTTTTTTAAAGAGCCCAAAAAGCCTTTTGGCCCCCGGCCTAAAAACTTTCCTCTGTTTTTAATGTTAAACAATTTATTGTTTGGTTTATTGGTAATAGGGCTCGACACAAGTTTAAAAGTATCGATAAAATGGAGCGAAGCCGAACGCGAAAAAGCTAAGCTCGAGAAAGAGAATATACAAAACCAAATGTCGTTTTTAAAACACCAAATAAGCCCTCATTTTTTTATGAACACGCTAAACAATATACATTCACTTATCGATATTAATAAAGACGAGGCTAAAGAAACTATTATAAAGCTGTCGAAACTAATGAGGTACTTGTTGTACGAGTCGGACGAAAACAAAGTGCCGCTACAAAACGAGGTTGAGTTTATACAAAGCTACATAAACCTTATGAGGCTTCGCTATCCCGAAAAGGTAAAAATAAATGTAAACCTGCCACAGCAACTGCCCAATAAACAAATACACCCAATGCTGTTTGTACCAATAATCGAAAATGCTTTTAAACACGGTATAAGCTATACCGATGGTTCGTTTATAAATATCGATTTAATTATTGTTGATAATAATTTGGTTTTTAAAACCGAAAACAAAAAACAAAACCTGCCCGTTAACAAAACCTGCTCGGGTATTGGTTTGCAAAATATCCGCAAACGGCTCAATTTAATTTATGGACACCAATATAAGCTAATTATCGACGAACCCGGCGATACCTTTTTAGTAACCTTAACTTTACCATTATGATGCGATGTATTGCTATTGACGACGAACCACTGGCTTTAAAACAAATGGTATCGTATATCGATAAATGTGGCTTTTTACAGCTTGTAACCGCTTGCGACAATGCCATTGTAGCTTTTGAGATGCTAAAAACCGAAAACGTCGATTTAATTTTTGTCGATATTAATATGCCTGGCCTTAATGGTATCGATTTTGTAAAAAAACTTCAATCGCGTGTGCTGGTTATTTTTACAACTGCCTACAGCCAGTATGCAGTTGAAAGTTATAAAGTTGATGCTGTTGATTACCTGCTTAAGCCAATTGATTATGACAGTTTTTTACGCGCTGCAAGCAAAGCCAACGAATGGTTTACGCTTATGCAACAAACCCCGGCTCATGAATTTAAGGCTAATAATAATTTTTTGTTCCTTAAGTCGGAGTATAAAATTATACGCATTAACATAGCCGATATTAAATATATCGAAGGCATGCGCGAGTATGTACGCATACATTTTGATAACCGTAAACCTGTAATGTCGTTACTTAGCATGAAATCGATTGAGCAACAACTTGCCAACAAACAGTTTATGCGCGTACACCGTTCGTATATTGTTAATTTGAATAAAGTAACAATTATTGAGCGCAACCGGATTATTTTTGAACCCGACGTTTATATACCCATTAGCGACCAGTATAAAGAATCGTTCCAAAAATATATCGACAGTAATTTTTTGTAGCTTTTTAAAACGGTTAATTATAAATATAGGAGTTTGTCCGCTATTGGTAAAAAACAATAGTATTACTATAAAGCGGGTTATACTAACTAAAATTATTAATTTACGCTAACCATAACAATTTGTAATAATTATAACCTAAGTTGAGTGGTATTGCAGTTGTTTTTGCTGGAAAATACAGGCGGAATAAAATTATGATATTTAAGGTAGTTTTAAAAAAAAAGCCCCTGGGATTGGGGCTGCTTACAAAGTGTTTCTCTGAAACGAGGGTAGTAGTAGATAAATATATCTTTATTGAATTTATTTCTGGCATCAAAAATATGGAGCAATAAAATAAAAATTTTAAAAAATCGACAAACGTACAATTGCTACCCATAAATAACCGGTATTAAATAATTTTATAAATATTTTTGCATTTATACTATATTGCGATAAATATTGAGCGGTTCGCTCAATTTGGGTTATAGTTAAAAACTGAAAACTATTATTTGTAATGAATTTTACCTGCGCAATAATCGACGACGACCCTTTGGCTATTAGTATACTCGAATCGTACATAACAAAATTTGACGAACTTATTTATGTTGGTTCGGCTAATAATGCCGGTAATGGGCGAATTTTACTCGATAATAAAAAGCCCGACCTGCTTTTTCTCGATGTCGAAATGCCGGGCTTAAACGGTATCGAATTTTTGCAAACACTTTTACAAAAACCATATGTTATTATTTCGTCGGCGAAAAAAGAATATGCCGCCGACGGTTTCGACCTCGAAATACCCGATTATATTGTAAAGCCAGTTACATTTCAACGTTTTGCTAAAAGTATTCATAAGTTTTTCGACACTGTAAAACATAGTAACAGCAATACAATTGCTCAAAAAACCCACTTTTTTTTAAACGAGAACAAACGAATGGTACGCGTTAATGTCGACGATATTAAATATATCGAAAGCCTTAAAGATTATGTTCGTGTAGTAACTGTCGATAAACAAGTGGTTACTAAAGAAAAGATTAGTTTTTTTGAAGACAATTTGCCTTTGGGCGACTTTTTGCGCGTGCACAAATCATTTATAGTATCGTTAAAAAAACTCGATGCTTATAGCGCAACTTCGGTAGATATTAGCGGTATCGAAATACCAATTGGCCGCAATTATAAAGATGCTTTTCTTAAAATAATGCAGCAAAAGTAAATATCATAATACTGATAATAATAGTATGTTTATTACAAAGTACCAAAATCTATTTGGTGTATAACTGAATAATACCGTTTTTGCTTATAAAAAAGAATATTTTCCAAATTGAGCGATTCGCCCAATTTGGATTTTAATTATATAAACCCGTGATTTTTAAAACAAAAAACTTTTTAAACATATTTACAAACCAAACAGTAATTTTATTAAATTTGGTTTAAATAAGCCTTAAAACTAATATAATTAATCATGTACACTAAATATTCCAGGCCTTTATTGTTGTTATCAATAATACTATTTGTGGCCTGTACAGGTAATAATAATAAAACAAAAACAAATATTAGTACGGTAAATAGTTTCGACCAAATTGAATACGAAGGGTTAACCGAGTTTAATCCCGACAGCATAAAAAACGAGGACATAGTTTTTTATAACCTTTTTTCGCCTGTCGATTTAACCTATTTGGTAAAAAAACACAGCTCGTTTTTTAACTCGATGCTTATAAACCCTTTAAACAATATAACAAAATACAATGTTAGCGACCGTATTGCATTTAATTTAGGGGTATATGGGGCCGATTTAAGCTACCTTTTAATGTTTGAACAAACACAACAAGCCATATCATATTTGTCGGCAATACAAAGGCTCGCCGATATGCTCGAAATTCCGCGTGAGTTTGTCGATTTTACTTACCTAAATGCCGAAACTCATTCGCATAATATCGACACACTTATAAATTTAGCCCGCGATGCATATTATCAAACCGAAATTTATTTAACACAAACAGGTCGGCAACAATACGCCGCGTTAATTTTATTAGGCGGTTGGATTGAAACCATGTGTATTGCAACTCAAATGTACAAAGCTGCCGACGCGCAATTAGTCGCGAAACTTGCTGCCCAAAAATTCTCGGTTAACAGCTTGTATACTTTATTGCAAAACAATGCCGACAAAATTGAAAATCCCGAGTATTTATTACTGATGAAAAAATTAGTAAAAGCTTATAGTGCCGCTAATATAGTTTTTCCACCCGACAGCATGGTTATCGATACAATAAAAAAACGAATTTTAGTTAAAGATAAAACAATGATTAAAATTGACGAAGCATCGTTAACCGAGATAAAACAAACAGTTTTACAAATGCGAAACCACTTTATTAACTAACACCTAATTTGAGCGGTTGGAGCTATACAAACAAACGCTTTACTTAGTATAACTCCAATGTAGAGTTTGTGATGTTTCACTAACTATGTATAGTGAAATACTTACAAAATCTAAATCGATTGAGCCATTCGCTAAATTTGGGTAACAGCAACAAACCGCCATTCAATATTTTTCCAATACTCGCCCGCATAGTCAATTCCAATACGTGGTGTTGTTTTATATTTTAAGTTAAGGCAATTATCAATAATTTGTATTTGTTGCGTGTTTTGTAAATAAAGTTTATTGTGCTGCATATTAATATCGAGCATTTTTGTAAGCCTGCCTGGTCCGTTAACATTGTGTAATGACCTTATAAGTATTGCCTGGGGCACATCTTTAGGCCCGGTAACAATATTTAACATATGGTACATTCCATAAATAAGGTATATATAAAGATGCCCGCCTTTTTCGAACATTATGTCGGTGCGTGGGGTACGACCTTTACTGGCATGGCATCCTAAATCGTCAATACCTTTATAGGCTTCAACTTCGGTAATAATACCACTTTGTGTTGTTCCGTTACTAAAAGTTCGTAGCAAAGTTTTACCAATAAGTTGAGGCGCTATATCTAAAACATCGGACTCGAAAAATGATGCTGGTAAAACACTATTTTGCATTAGTATTCGCGTTTAATATCTGAATTTTGCCAATCGTTAAAGGCTTTAATTGCCTGGTCGGGCAGCAATTGTTCAAATTTAATGTAGCGCAGTTCAATAGGTTTTTCAAATTCGTCGTAAATAAACGAGTCGTCAAAACCTATAGCTTTAGCGTCGGCTTTTGTATTGCCAAAATAAACTTTGTTAATGCGTGCCCAGTATATTGCCCCTAAGCACATAGGGCAAGGTTCGCACGATGTGTAAAGGGTACAGCCCGACAAGTCGAAAGTTCCAAGGTTTTTACATGCCTGCCTAATTGCATTTACCTCGGCATGTGCAGTAGGGTCGTTGTTTAATGTTACACTGTTGGTAGCCTGGCCTACAATTTGGCCGTCTTTTACAATTACAGCTCCAAAAGGGCCGCCACCGGTTTTAACATTTTCGACAGAAAGGTTTATTGCTTTTTGCATAAAAGCATGGTCAGTGTTTTGAACCATAGTGGTAATTTTTTTTTTTGATATGATTATGCCAAAATTAATTTATTGGCATTTATTAAAAAAACAAACCTCTTACAGTTATAAACCGCAAGAGGTTTGTTGTACCCGGAGCCGGGATCGAACCGGCACGTCCATTACTGGACACAGGATTTTAAGTCCTGCGCGTCTACCAATTCCGCCATCTGGGCAACTTTGAAAGACCGTTAAAAAAAAAGAGCGAGAAACGGGATTCGAACCCGCGACCCCGACCTTGGCAAGGTCGTGCTCTACCAACTGAGCTATTCTCGCATTGCGGTTGCAAATATAGGCTGTTTTACGTTTTCTGCAAACAATTTTTTAAAAATTTTTAATTTTTTTTTCTCGCCTTGTTTACATAGTTGATAATCACCCAAATTGAGCGATTCGCTCAATTAATTAGCAAAATAATTGAAATTTTAAATTGGGGATCTTATATAATTTGACTGTTCATTTGAATTAATTTGAAAAAACATTATTGTTATTATGGCCTTTTTTTCGGGTTTTAATTTAAAAAAATGTTTTTTAAAGCTTTATTAGCAGCGTGGTTTTTAAAAAACGCGTCAAACTATTATCTAAGTTAATGGGTTAAAGCGTAGCAAAAAAACGCTTAACTTAGGTATAAACTTGTTTTTTATTAACTAATTAATAATGGTTCATACCTACGTAATTATTAATAATTACTTTTGGCAAAAAAAAATATGCAACGTTTTAACGACACTGTTAACGATTATATAATTGACCACACAACACCTGCCGATAGTTTACTAAACGAGCTCGAGCGTCAAACGCATGTAAAAGTTTTAAGGCCTCAAATGGTTTCGGGGCATATACAAGGCAAAACACTCGAAATGCTGAGCCTTATGATAAAACCCGAACGTATACTCGAGTTAGGTACTTTTACCGGGTACTCGGCAATTTGTTTAGCAAAAGGGTTAACAAGTGATGGTTTGTTGTATACTATTGATATAAACGACGAACTCGAAAGTTTTGCAAACAGCTTTTTTAACCGTTCGGCATTTGCCCAAAAAATTAAATTTATTGTTGGCGACGCCTTAAAAATAGTTCCTGAAATTGACGAGTTGTTCGATCTTGTGTTTATTGATGCCGATAAACGGCAATACCCCGAGTATTACAACCTTATTTTTGATAAGGTAAAACCTGGAGGTTTTATTATTGCCGACGATGTTTTATGGTATGGTAAAATAAATACCGAAATAATAAACAACGACGCCTATACCATTGGATTACAAAAATTTAACGACATTGTAGCCAGCGATTCAAGAGTTCAAAATATAATTCTGCCTATTCGCGACGGGTTAATGGTTATACAAAAGCTGTAATATTATTGATGAACACGTGGCAATGTAACTGTTATGGTTGTGCCTTTATTTACCCTGCTGTCAATTTTTATACTACCAAGGTTGCGTTCAACAAATTCCTTAACTAATATAAGGCCAAGCCCGGTTCCTTTTTCGTTGTTTGTTCCTGTTTTACTGTTATTTACATCGAGCCTGAAAAGGTTTTGTTGTTCGGCATTACTTATTCCCATTCCGGTATCGCTTACAATCAGGCATACATATTTATCGCAATCGGCAGTTTTAATGGCTATATTTCCGTTGTCGGGGGTAAATTTTATGGCATTGCTAAGCAGGTTTCGTAATATTGTTTTAACCATCTCCTCGTCGGCAAAAACTAAAAACTCGTCGTCGAAAAAGGTGTTTACAATTAAGTTTTTTTTGTTGGCCTGAGTTTGTAAAAGTTCAATAGTTTCTAAAACAAGGCTGTTAATATTAATACTAAGCGGTTTATACTTTATATTGTCTTTTTGCAACCTGGCCCAGTCTAAAAGGTTTTCGGTAAGGTTGTAGGTGTTACCGGTTGTGTCGGTTATTTGAGCAATTGTTTTTTTTAAATTATCGACAGGTAGGTTTTCAATGTTGTTGTTTAAAACATTCAACATTGTAAAAATGTTCGATAAGGGGCCACGTAAATCGTGGGCAATAATCGAAAAAAATTTATCTTTTGTATCGTTAGCTTTTTTAAGTTCGTCGCGTTGTTTTTGTATTTTTATTTCGGCATTTTTTAGTTTAGTAATGTCGCTATCAATAGCAATTAGCTTATGTAGGTTATTATTTTCGTCGAGTATTGGGGTAAGCGTTGTTTGTATCCAAACGCCCTGCATTTTTTTTGTAAGCGTAAAAAACTCGTAAATAGTTGTTTCTTTATTATCGATACAATTATGTATTTTTTGGGCAATATTAAGGTTTGTTCCACTTTCTAAAATGTTAATTCCTTTTTGCTTAATATATTCGTTTAAGGTATATCCATAAAGATTTGTAAAGCCTTGATTTATCCATTCAATATTGCCTGAATTGTCGAAAACAGCAACCGCGTTATCGGTTTTTTGTGCAATTACCGACAATTTTTCAAGTTCGTTATTTGCCATTTTTAGGTTTTCGGCCGATGCTTGTATTTCTTCTTTTTGCTGGCGTATTTCGGTAGTACGTTCGTCAATTATGCTGTTTAGTTTGGTTTTGTCGCGTACTAATTTGCGAGTTTTAAGGTGTACAAATACATAAACAATAATAAAAGCCGATAATAAATATGCTAAAAAGGCATACCATTTGCGATAAACAGGAGCCGATACTGTAAAACTAAACGACCCGCTTTTGCCAATTACGCCTAAACTATTTTTTGCTCTTACCATAAACAAGTAATCACCCTCGTATAGGTTAGTATATTCTTTACGGGTTTCGTCAGTCCATTCGCTCCAATTGTTGTCGTAACCTACAAGTTTATAACTATATAAAAGTTTTTCGGGGTTTTGATAGTCGGTAGCAGTGTAAATAAAACGTAAAAGTTTGTTTTTATAGCTAATAACCTTGTTTGTACTAACTCCATGGCCATTATATAGTATGGAATCGTTGTAAATTGATACCTCGCGAATTAAAGTGTTAAACGGGACAATTGGTGGCAATTGTGTTACTTTATTTATTTTGTAAATAGCTGAATTGCTGCCAATATAGTAATTACCTTCATTGTCGATATATTGCGAGTTTGTAATAATATTGCGCAGTGGTATTGTTGTAACAGTATCAAAAAAATAATTTCCATTAAATTCAGTTATCCGCGATAAAACGTCAATCCAGTATTCGTTTTTATTTTGTACTATTTGAATAAGTCCATCGGGTTTATATCCGTTTAGCCAGTTTGTAGCTTTTGTATATGTTACAAAGGTATCGGTTGTGGGTAGGTAGGTATAAAAACCTTTTTCCGATGCAAAAACAATATCGTTGCCTAAAGTAAAAATAAGGTTGTTGCGTTCAAAATCGAATCCTTTTTCGTGTCCATACCTGGTTATCGATGGTTTTGTATTATTTATTTGTAAAGCATTTTGTATTTTATAAATACCAGTATAATTTACACCTAACCAAATGTTTTGCAATGTGTCTTCAAAAATTTCGCGAACATCGCGGTCGGTTTGTAAAATTATTTTACTATGGTTTATTGTTAGGTTGTTGTTTAGCTTTAATAAGCTTAACGAGTTGTTTGTTCCTATATAAATATGGTTTGGGTTTTGTTTTGAGCAGCTAACTTTAAAAATAGCACTGCTTTTATAAATCAATTTAGCTTTAAGCTCATTAATAATAAACAAACCCTCCGACGCTCCTATTAACAAATGATTATTCCCATTGCTGGCTTTAAATGTTGTAATATCCCAGGCTTGTCCCGAGATACCCGAAACGTTAACTGCTTTTTTATAGTTATCGTTTGCCAATAAGCAATAAACACCAGTGCTGGTTGCAAAGTAAATGTTGTTATTAAAAACTATAATGTCGTTTATATTTCCGGTTACACCGTCGGTTTCGTCCCAGTAGCGTATTGGCGATTTATAATCGATAATGCTTATTCCATTATCGGTGCCTGCCCAAAGTTGCTGGTTGTGTTCTAAAAGGTAATAAACGGTTTGGCTTTTTAGTCCTTTGTTTTTGTTTATAGTTTCAATAATATTACCGGCACTGTCGGTAATTATTAAACCCGAGTTTATAGTTGCTATTGCAATGTTATTGTTGCTTAGCAGTGTTGCATAATAAAGCTTGTTTTGTTGTAAATTTATGTTAAGGTTGTTGTTAAGTGGCTTAATATCTTGTTTTATAGTGTCGAGTAAAAACAGCCCCGAGTTTCGTAACCCAACTAAAAACAAACCTTTTTGTCGGGTTTCCCATATCGAGTGTAGGCCTTTATCGGCTAAGGCTTGGCTGCCTGGCATTATATTAAATGTGTTGCCATTATAAATTGTTATACCAAAATTAAAGTCGTGCAAAAAAAGGTTTTTTGTATCGCTAAATAACGAGTATAAATATTTGCCATTTGGTTTTATTACAATAGTAGTGTCGTTAAAGTGCCTGTATAAATAATTATCGGTTAAAAAAAACACACTATTATCGTGGCTAACAACGTTCCATACATCGGCAAATTTCGATATTGTTGTATCTAATTTATCTGAAAGGCTTATGTACTCAAGCGCACCAATTTTATTTTGTTTTAAATAACCAAACTCACCAATAGCCCCAACAAATATTTTTTGGTTTTTATCGATACACATAGCCCTTACTGTACTGTGGTTTGGTATTCGAATTGTACGCCATGTTTGCCCGTCGTATTCAATTATGCCTTCTTGGTTACCAAAATACATTAAACCATTATTGTCGGTTAATATTGCCCAGGTTTGCGGGTGCCCCGAAAATTCTTTACCTGCAAAATGGCGCACTAATGGCTTGCCCGCGGTTTGCGCAAGTAAAACTATTGGTAATAATAATAAAACTGTAAGTATATTTTTTTGAGTAAACACTTTATCGGTTATTTGCCTGTTGGCACGAAGATAGTAATAATGTGTATTTGTGCAATATACTGAACATAAATAGTTATTATAACACTTTATATAACCATATTTTGGTTAATTTTTAAAAGCCGCTTGTTTAGAATTATTCTAAAATATTGATAAAACAATTAGGTCGGATTAAAAAAATCGATAATTTTGCAATCCTAATACAAAACACGCTTAATGTTTTATTGTGTTAAAAACAATTTAGTAACAAAAAAATGAAATAATATGGAACATAAAAAAGCATTATTAATGATTCTCGATGGCTGGGGAATAGGTAATAAATCGAAAGCCGATGTTATTTATAACACCGACACGCCAAATATCGACAAACTTACAGCCAAATATCCTAATGCACAATTACTTACCAGTGGCGAGAACGTTGGTTTACCCGACGGCCAAATGGGAAACAGCGAAGTTGGCCATCTTAA
>CAZJCR010000038.1:0-22541 GCA_964544385.1 uncultured Bacteroidales bacterium | reverse complement strand
TTTATCGGGGTTCGTGTGTGATAAATTTCCTTACCATAGATGTTTCATTTTTACGCGTTTGCTATTAAGTATTCTATTACGCAAATTGAGCGTTTCGCTCAATCGGTTTATATTTTTGTAAGTATTTTGCTACACTTGGTTAGTGAAACAAAACAAACTCTGCATTGAGGTTATACATAAGTAAAACTCTTATTTGCTTTACTTTAACCGTTCAACTTAGGTATAAATTATAATGCCTTGTTTTTATACTCAATTGTTTAAATCAAAATTACAACTAAATATTTAGTTATTCAACTAATTTTTTAGTTATTTTTCTATTTTTTTTAACTATTTTTATATATGGTTGTTTTACAACCATTTACAAATATGCAAAAACATATATCAAAATTTAAAACAAATAATAGCCATTTATAAGCAAATAATAAAGTTATAGGTACAAATAATAATTATATAAATGCTAACCAGTAAAAACAAATACTTTTACACAACAATTCAAACTAAGCCAGCTACAATAAGTAAACGCTGCGCAAAAAGGTATAAAACGGCTACTGTAAAACAGTGGTCGTTTTTTTATTACATACCAAATGTTTTTAACATTAACCATTTTGAGCCATTTTTTATATTGCTTTTAACCCAATTTGAGCGATTCGCTCAATCGATTTAGACCCATATTGAGCTATTGGCTCAATCGATTTATAGTTTGTAAGTATTTCACTACACTTGGTTAGTGAAACAAAACAAACTCTACATCGGGGTTAACCTAATTAGCGTGCTACATAGTTTGGTTAGCATAGCTCAACTTAGCCTATAAACTGTTTATCGGTAAAAAAACCACGTTTGCCGATTTTAGTTTACATGTACAAAATATAGCCAGTACTTTTAACATGAACATAAAATTAATATCGATGGAAAAACAAAAAATATGTCCCTGGTGGCTTGGTTATACATTATTGCTGCCAATACGCAAGTACCGACACAACCCCGAAAAACTGATTGCCCCACATGTAAAACCAGGCATGAAAATAATTGATTTTGGGTGCGCAATGGGCTATTTTAGCATACCAATGGCAAAAATGGCCGGCCCCGACGGTACTGTTTATTGTATTGATATACAAGAAAAAATGCTCGATAAACTAAGCAAGCGTGCCAACAAATACCAGGTTCAAAAAAATATTGTTCCACTTATAGTTGGCAAAAACTACGACCCTGCAAATTTACATGGCGAAATTGATTTTGCCTTGCTTTTTGCTGTTATACACGAAGTGCCCGATAAAGAAATTTTGTTTAGCGATTTGTACGCTATGCTAAAACCCGGGGCAAAAATACTATTTGCCGAACCTAAAGGACATGTGTCAGACAATGATTTTAACCACTCAATTAGCATAGCAAAAAAATACGGGTTTACTGTATTAAACCAAAAACCAATGACAAAAGGATTGTCGGTATTTTTGGCAAAACCGGTAAATAGTATAAAAAATACATCGTTTTGCTTGTCGGCTCTTTTAATGGGCTTTTTGTTTTAAAGGTTAACAATATTATGTTATGACAAAAATTTTGATTATAAACGGGCATCCCGACAAGGATAGTTATTGCGCCCAACTGGCATTGGCCTATAAAAATGGAGCCGAAAAAAATAATGCCGAATGTACGCTTGTAAACCTTATAGACCTTAATTTTAACCCGGTTTTGCCATATGGTTATAAAACCGACACACCGCTTGAACCCGACTTGCAAAAAATTCAGCAAAAAATTTTAGAAACCAACCACATGGTTTTTGTTTACCCTAACTGGTGGGGCACCTACCCTGCACTGCTAAAAGGTTTTATCGACAGGGTATTTTTACCGCGGTTTGCGTTTAAATACCACAAAAAATCGTTAATGTGGGACAAACTGCTCAAAGACAAGTCGGCACGAATAATTGTAACCATGGATACCCCAAAATGGTATTATAATTTAATATACCATAAACCGGGGCATAACTCGCTTAAAAAATGTGTATTACAATTTTGCGGGGTTAAGCCTGTAAAAATAACAACCATAGGCCCGGTAAAAACCGCAGACGAAAAAAAACGCCAAAAATGGATACAAAACATTTATAAACTTGGTTGGCAAAAAAAATAATAGGGTTACCAATAACCCTATAAAAAAGCTATTTGCTACCTTTGCCCCATGAACGGGACAAACTATTTATACAGCAATTATAAGCCTGAACAATGGCTGCCAACAACAGTAAAAGAGATGCAGCAAAGAGGCTGGCAACAACCCGATGTGATTTTTTTCTCGGGCGATGCCTATATTGACCACCCGTCGTTTGGGGCTGCTGTAATTAGCAGGGTTTTAGAAAAACTTGGGCTTAAAGTTGTAATTGTGCCCCAACCAAACTGGCAAGACGACCTGCGCGACTTTCGCAAATTTGGCGAACCTCGGCTGTTTTTTGCCGTATCGGCAGGTAGTATGGACTCGATGGTAAACCATTATACTGCCGGTAAACGCCGCCGCTCCGACGATGCTTATACTCCAGGAAACCGCGCCGGTGCACGCCCCGATTACGCCACAACAGTTTATTCAAACATTATAAAAAAACTATATCCTCACATTCCGCTCGTAATTGGCGGAATAGAGGCATCGCTAAGGCGATTTGCACATTACGACTACTGGTCCGATAAGCTTTTACCGTCAGTACTAATTGAATCAAAGGCCGACATGCTAATTTTTGGTATGGGCGAAAAACCAATTAAACAGTTAGTTGAACAATTAGTGGCTGGCAAAACTATCGATAAAATACAAAACATAAACCAAACAGCTTTTTTAATAAACAGCAACTGCCAACCCGAGGTGTTAAATAATGTTGAAACCAAAACTTTGGCACCATACAACGATTGTTTAACCGATAAAACAAAACACGCTTATAATTTTAAGATAATTGAAGAAGAGTCGAATAAACTAAACAGTTGCCGTATAATACAAAAAACTAACAATTACATAGTAGTTGCAAACCCCGGCAACCCGCCCCTAAGCCAAACCGAGATGGATGAGGTTTTTGCCTTGCCATTTACAAGGTTGCCACACCCAAAATACAACAATAAAGGCACAATACCAGCCTACGAAATGATACGCCACTCAATAAACATACACCGCGGCTGTTTTGGAGGTTGCAGCTTTTGTACAATATCGGCACATCAGGGCAAGTTTATATCGAGCCGCAGCGCAAAATCGATAATGAACGAGGTTGACCAGGTTACACAAATGCCCGATTTTAAAGGTTATATATCAGACATTGGCGGACCGTCGGCAAACATGTGGCAAATGAGCGGCAGCGACTTAACAATTTGCGCTCAATGCAAAAGAGCATCGTGCCTTTTCCCGCGCATTTGCCCAAACCTTAATACCGACCATACAAAACTAACAGCTTTATATAAACTTGTAAGCCAACATGCATCGGTAAAAAAAGTTTTTATTGGCAGTGGAATCAGGTACGATTTTATTGATAAAAACCAAACCACAAGGGCAAAATTCGATGAGTATTTAACCCAGGTAATTAAACACCACGTGTCGGGCAGGCTTAAAGTTGCTCCCGAACACTCAAGCCCACAGGTTTTAAAACTGATGCGAAAACCGGGTTTCGAACTTTTTGAAGAGCTGATAAAATATTTTAACAAAGTAAACCAACAAAATGGACTTAATCAACAACTTATACCCTATTTTATATCGGCACACCCACAATGTATGCCAATTGATATGGCCGATTTAGCTATAAAAACAAAGAAAATGGATTTTAAGCTGGAACAGGTTCAAGACTTTACACCTACACCAATGACACTGGCAACAGTTATTTATTATAGCGGTATCGACCCCTATACAGGGCAAAAAGTTTTTACAGCTAAAACTAAACCCGAAAAAGAAAAACAACGTAGTTTCTTTTTTTGGTACAAACCCGACGAAAGACAAAATATTACCCGCGAGCTTATGCAAATTAACCGCCCCGACCTTATTGAACAGCTTTTTGGAAAAACAATAAAAAACACAAACAATAAACTACAACCCTCAAAAACAAGTTACAATAAACCAAAATATAAACATAAACACTAACTTTTTAAACTTTTACATTTGGTTAAAACCCAAATTGAGCGATGCGCTCAATTGATTTAGACCCAAATTGATCCAATCGCTTAACTTAGTTAAAAGTTAGTTTTACAAATTATTTTTAAAATATGACAATAAACGACATAACAACCTACCTCGAAAGCATTGCCCCTACAGCACTGCAAGACAGTTACGATAATGCCGGGCTACTTGTTGGAAACTGCAAAAATAAAATATCAGGTGTTTTAATTACGCTCGACATTACCGAACAGGTTGTTGCCGAAGCTGTTGAACTGGGCTTTAACCTGATAATTGCGCACCACCCGATAATTTTTACAGGCATAAAAAAACTTACCGGCAAAACATATATCGAACGCTCGGTAATAATGGCTATAAAACACGACATTGCCATTTATGCGGCACACACTAACCTCGACAATGTTATTAACAATGGTGTAAGCAGCAAAATAGCTCAAAAAATTGGCCTTACAAACCTAAAAATACTTGCCCCGGTAAAAAACCAGCTAAAAAAAATAGTGGTTTTTGTACCTAATGCTTACGCCGATACACTACGCCATGCAATGTTTAACGCGGGTGCCGGAAATATTGGCAATTACAGCAATTGCAGTTTTAACAACAACGGCAACGGCACTTTTACAGCAAGCCCTAACGCCCAGCCATTTGCAGGACAAATAAACCAACCACACACCGAACCCGAAACCCGTATTGAAGTTATTGTACCAGCCCACTTAACAAATAACGTAATACAAGCCATAAAAACAACCCATCCGTATCAGGAACCAGCTTACGACATATACCCGCTCGACAATTACTGGCAGCAAACAGGTGCCGGAATGGTTGGTGAATTACAAAAACCAATAGACGAAAAAGTATTTTTGCAAAACGTAAAAAATATTTTTAACTGCCAAATAATTAAACATACCCAACTTTTAGGCAAACCAATAAAAACAGTTGCCTTTTGCGGAGGCTCGGGTAGTTCACTGTTAACCAATGCAATAGCAGCAAATGCACAAATATTTTTAACCGCCGATGTTAAATATCACCAGTTTTTTGATACCAACCAAAAAATAATTTTAGCCGATATTGGACATTTTGAGAGCGAACAATACACAAAAGAACTTTTTTATGAACTACTTATGAATAAATTTTCTACTTTTGCAATTCGTTTAACAAATGTCAATACAAATCCGATAAAATACTTATAGGAATGTCTGGGAAAACAAGCAAAGATGCTAACCTTGCGGAAATAACAATGGAGCAAAAACTCAAATATCTGTATGATTTACAGATGGTTGATAATGAGATTAAAAAAATAGCCATACTACGTGGCGAGTTGCCTTTAGAAGTTCAGGACCTTGAAGACGAGCTTGCCGGCTTAAGTACCCGTATCCAGAACCTGAGTGTCGAAATTAAAGACCTGGAGCAAGCAATTGCAAATAAAAAGAACGATATAATTAATTCGCAAGCTGCAATTAAAAAATACCAGGAGCAGCAAAACAACGTTCGTAACAACCGCGAGTTCGATTCATTATCGAAAGAAATTGAGTTTCAAACACTCGAAATTCAGCTTAGCGAGAAACGCATACGCGAGTACACTGTCGAGGTTGACAAAAAGAAAGAACAAATGGCAAACTCGCAACAAACCAAAAACGAACGCGAAGGCGATTTGCAAGTAAAACAAAAAGAACTTGATTCAATTGTGTCGGAAACCGAGGTTGAAGAAAAACGCCTTAACGAAAAGCTTACCGAAATTGAACAATTTATTGACGAACGCTATCTTACTGCATACAAACGCATACAATCGAACGCCCGTAACGGCCTTGCAGTAGTTACCGTTCAACGCGATGCATGTGGCGGGTGCTACAACAAAATACCACCTCAACGCCAGGTTGACATACGTGCACGTAAACGTATTATTGTTTGCGAGTACTGCGGCCGTATTTTGGTTGATGCCGGCTTAGCCGAAATGTAATTTTTACGATATTTTTAGTTAAGGCTGTTCGCGTTTTGAACAGCCTTTTTTTTTAAACTTAATTAAACTATATTAGGCTTTTTAACAAATACCTGCTTGAAAAATCTGATTTATATAACATTGTTTTTTATAATTATAAATACTTTTTGCATTTATAATTTAAAAGCCCAAAACAACAACGTTTTAAATGCACATAATTATTTACTCAACCTTAATTTTGATAAAGCCAGCCAAACTATTAATTCACTACCTCAAAATTATTACTGCCAAGCTACCTGGTTAAAATCGTATAGCATTTTTTTACAATACATAGTTAATAATAATAAAGGTTGCGAAAAACAAGTTATCGACACATTAAACCAATACATTGAGCTGATAAAAAATGCAAAAAACAACCACAAAAAAAACCTTTACCTTGCTAACTGCTATTTTTATAAAGCCTTACTGCTTTTTAACAATAACGAAACACTAAATGCAATTACAGCGTTTAGTACAGGGCAATCGTTTATAAATAAGTATATCGATAAAAACAAAACAGCTCAAACTATTGCCCAACACGAGCTTATTAAACTTACCTATAGTTATTTTATTAAAGATATTTTACCATTTTACAGCAAACAAAGCCTTAACCATGACAAAAGCAAATTTATTGCCATTTGCCATAATACAGCCCGCGATACAACAATTGACCAACCGGTTAAAACCGAAACAATTTTATTGGCAGTAATTTTATACCAGTATATCGAAACCAACACGCAAAACGTTTACCAACTATCGAATAATTGTTTTAGCCATATTGAGTTTACCCCGCCAGTAGCATATATATGGGCTAAAACAGCCTATAAAGCCGGGCAATATAACCATCAAAAGTTATTGTTACAAAAAGCAGTAAACGGTGGTTTTCAAAAATATTTAAACCTTATAAACCTCGATTTTGGTAACTATTATGCCAATAATATAAACGATTCGGCCTTTTATTACCTTAACTACTTTATTAAAAACCAAACAAACGGGGTAAACACAAGTTACGCGAACCTAAAAATGGCATGGCTGTACTACATTAAAAACAATAAAATACTTACCGACAGCTTAATAAACCAAATTATATTAAAAAAACACGAACGCACCGACGAAGAAAAACAGGCATTGTACGAAACAAAAAATATTGTTAACTGGACACCCGAACTTATTAAAGCACGCTTACTTAGCGACGGCGGCCAGTATAAAACCGCTATCGATATACTATTGCAATGCAAACCAAATGTTAGCAACTATACCGAACCACAGAAACTTGAAATGGCATACAGGTTGGCGCGTTGTTACCAGTTTACGCACCAAAACAATAATGCAATTCTTTTATATAACATGGTTATTAACTCGGGTTTCGATACGCAATTTTACTATCCGGCATACTCGGCATATTATATGGCACAAATATACTTTTTGCAAAAAAACAACACAATGGCAAAACACTACGCAACAGTTTGTACACAATTAAATTCGCCGGTTTATAAAAACACCATACACCAAAAAGCACGTAAAATTATTGACCAAATTAACGAACAATGATTATTCAATAATATCAGAATAAATATTTGATGCACCGGCATATTTTAATAATAGCCGGGTTGAATAATCAATTGCCGGTTGTAAAAAACTTTTACCGGTATAACCATTAATAACCATTAAAAAACGGGTAGTTTCAATACGTAAAGCTGTGCGCTCCTCGTCGCTGGTAGGTGTACCAATACCGCCCAACGAATCGCGCAAAACCGGCAGGTTTTCGATATTTAAAACCCCACGCCCAATGCCCGTGTATAACTCGTTTGCCATGCCAATACCGGCAACAATATTGCCATTAACATAACGGTAATCGAAACCGCCTATTGAGTAGCCGGTTTTAAGCGATACAAGGTTCACCAAATCAACCAAAGTATTAATTTGATAAAGACTGTCGCCTTTAACAATGCGCCGCATAAGAGCCTCGGCCGATGGACGGTAACGCCCGGGTTCTTTGCCACATGCGCTATATATTTTACGGGTTGCCATTATGTTGGCATTAGTTTTTATATTGTCGAGCGTGCACTGTACGCGTATTTGTTGCGATACGGAACTTATTTCGTTCCATAAACCATCGTTTTTTTCGCTGTTTTTTACGTCGCAAAATATTATGCCCAAAGCCATTTGCGGGCATTTTTGTTTTAGCTGCGGCGATATTGAAATTTCTACTTCCATTATATTTATCGATAATTTAATACAAAATTATTCAAGGCTTTTATAAAAAGTCCAGCCATCAGTCCAATCATAGTTTAAAAATGCCCCTTTATGTTTTGCAGTGGTAAAAAAACTATTTTCAGGCAAAATATAAACACTACCATAATTGGTAATTTGCGGGATAAATAGTTTACTGTTTGGCAAAAATACGGGGTTAGTTATAACATTACTGCCAACTGTAAAATACTGTTGCCAAGTGTTACTGTATTTATTATCGATATTTTGAGGGTTTGGGTATAAACAAAAAACACTGTCGGCAATATTTTTGGCAACGTCAAAAAATATATTGTTTGCAATAATAATTTTATTGTTAGCAAATTGCGAGTAAGTATCGGTTTTTGCATCGGTAAACTGTAAGCTAACCCCTTTTATATTATAGCAAATAATTGAGTTTGCCAACACCAGCCGTGCCGAATTATTAAGCTTAACTGCTGTATTGTTATGCAACAGCGTATTTCCAATTAAAGTAGCATTGGCAATAACCAGTGCCGACAACTTATCGGGGTTAACCAGTTCGTTGGCGCCGCTACCCTCAATAAGGCAATCGGCATTTGTGTTGTTTTTAATTGCCAGCAAGTACTGAACATTACCTTTGTATCCTAAATCAAAGTCAAAAGCATCGTCATCAAAATTAGCAATAACAATATTTTTAAGGTTAACAGTACCGCCAAAAACCTCAATACCGTCGTCGGCAACGCTAACTACCTCAATATTTTCGATAATAGTTTTGTTACCAACACCGCCAAGGGTAAGCCCGTTAATTTCGTTATCGTGGTGTAAAATACTACCTGCGTGCCGTATCGAAACATACGACATTTGTCCTGAATAATCATTCTCGTTGTTTCCGCCAAAAACGCCACGTAGCTCGTTACTTGGTATGCCTTCAACATTAGCCTCGCCAGTAGTTGTGTTAACCGGCGCGTTGCCAAGTATAATAATACCACCCCAAAGCCCCGAAGTATCGGGTGGCAGGTTACCGTCAAGGTTATCGAGCTCCGATGTAAATATAATTGGGTTTGAATTAGTGCCATTTGCAACAATTATGCCGCCACGTGCAACAATAAGTGCACTTGCAGCTGCCCCCTGCCCGGTTTTAAATTTAACAACCGTACCGGGTTCAATAGTAAGTACCTGACCGTCGTTAACAAAAACATATCCATTAATGGTAATATCCATATCGGCTGTCCAGGTTTGTGTACCAATACCCGAACCGTTATCGGTATAAATATCGGGGTTGGTTTTAATATAATAATCGCCTTTACGGCATTGGACAAACAACAATGTAATTATAGTAATAACTAATAAGTTATATTTTTTTATTAACTGCATGGCTTTAGTAATTAAAAACTAATATCGAGATTAACAAATAAAAAACGGCTGTCGTTGCCATTTGCAGCATATGCAACCCAATCTTGATAATTCAGGCTTACTTTAATATTTTTTAATGGTACATACTCGGCACCTGCAAAAACCGCGCTACCGTCGCCGGCAATGTTCCATGGTAATGTTTCGGTGCGGGTAATAACCGACCGTAATATATCGTACCGGCCAAAAACATTTATTTTTTTTGTAATATTTATTTTTGTGTATGTCGATAAACCATACCAATTAAACCCGGGGTTATTTTTATTATTAGCTTGGTAATTAAACTCGGCAGCTAACTTAAAAGGTTTAAATTTCAGGCCTGCAAATGTGGCTAAAGTAAATTGTTTTTCATCGGCCTGTGTAAAACGGTCGGAATAAAGGCGCAATGTTAGCCAATTATAAGGGTTAACAGTAATGCCGGCAGTAGCTTTAAACGACTCGTCGTTTTGAACCGAGTTATAACCCTCGCCATTAACTAACGATACATCGGCACTTATAAAATTGTTAAATTTATAATTAAAAAACGCGCCAATATCGGCACTGGGGCCAAATTTGTATTTGTCTTGAAAACTTGACTGAATGTAGCGTTTACCCCAAAATTTTTCCTGTTCTTTAAACTGGTAGCAGTCGGCAATGCCAATTGTAAAAAGTATATTGTTGTTTTTATATTGTAAGTAAGCGTTTTTAAAATATGCAAAACGTTTTTTTGCGGCATAATCTTGTACATCGTCGGGGTTTCCAATGTCGAGTTTAATATTAGCCGAGTAATGTCTGCTAATTTCGGCTTTATACCCTAAATAAGCCCTTTTAACCTCAAAAGCCCTAACCTTTTGGCCTGGCATTAGCGATGTGTTTGCATTTAAAAAAAGCGTACCATAAACCGTACCTTTTTGTAAAACTGAGTTATCGACAAGTGTACTATCGGGTGCTGCAAAGGCAATTGAGCTTAAAAAAAGTACAGCATAAACAATAAAAATTATTCGCATTATAAACCCTTATTAAATTTGTGCAAGTATAATGTTAATAATTAATTACATTAATTAATTTTATATAAACTGTAGGTTAAGTAAATGTTAATTTAAGGGTAAGCAAAACTATTATTTTATGGATAAATAACATTAATCACCCCTCGTTTTTCAAAAACATCGCCAAGTACCGACACAATTTTAATGTGGTAAAGATATGCTCCCTCGGCAACATTTTTGTCGTTATATTTACCGTTCCATCGTTTTTCGAGTTGGTTTTTGGGATCCGACTCGTAAACAACCCCGCCGTAGCGGTCGAAAACAATAAGGTAAAACTCGATAGGTTCAAAACTTGTGTAGCGCGGCTCAAAATAATCGTTTACTCCATCGCCGTTAGGTGTAAAAGCGTTTGGTATAAATATGTTTGTTTCTTTTTCGACAGTAACAGTGTTCGATTTTGCTGTTTGCTTGTTACCAAAACTATCGGTTGACAATGCTTCGACAAAAAATGTGTATTTTTTTGATGTAATGCTGCCATATTTTTCGATATCGATATTGGCCTGGTTTATATCAACGCTGTCGGGTAATGATAATAAATTAAAAGCCCCGTTATCGATACTTAAATATATTTTATAGTACTCGCTAATGTTATCGATATAACATTTATTCCAGTTTAATTCGACAACATTATTTACCGTGGCTGTATTTGACAAAATAACAGGGCAGGCCACGGCCGAAATTTGCGTGCCGGGGTTGCATTTATTGCCCGACACAAGCCTGTAATAGGTTAATGTTGTAACCTGGTTATAAACCGAATGAGTTGTAATAATATTATCAAAGGTTTTAACAAAAGTATAATTTTGGTTATCGGCACTTTTTTCAAGTTCAAAGCTTTCAACATCGTGGTTAGCGGTGTCGCTGCTAAATTTAAACAAGGGTTTAAAGGTACTGTTATCAATATCAATAAAATAAAGATTACCCGGGTTTACATTTTCGGGTTTAAATGTAAAAAGTGTAACAACATTCGAGCGCGAAGTGTCGGTAGTTACAGTATTTACAGCCTCAACAAAAAAACGGTAGTTACAACTATATTTTAAATTTATAATATCAATAATATTTTTTCCCTGTTGTATATCGGCCTTGTCTTTATTGCCGGTACTGTCGATATAATAAACATAATATTTTACATCTGTGTTTAACCAGCCATAGTATTTTTCCCAACGTAATGATACTGAGCGATTACAGGTATCGTAAACAGGCTGGTTTAAAAAAATTGTTTTATGTTCATTACTGGTCTCGCCTGTGTTGTCGTAAAAAGTGGTGCTAACTGTATAACCAACCTGGTAACTTGTAACCGGGGATAATTGGTCAATGTATTCAAAAACTCCCGAATTAAACTGGCCCAGGTTATTTTCGTCAACACCTTGGGCTTTACGTTGCAATGTATAATTGGTTTCGGTTCCTAAAGGGCTTTTTTTCCATTTAATTTGCACGGCATTTGGGTAGCCGTTAATTGTATCGATAGTTACTAAGGTAATTTCGGCTTTTTTATTGTTTTGTGCATACAAACCTAATGTTGTTGTAAAAAACAATACTATTAATATTGCAACATGTTTTATCATAAGCTTAGTAACAATTTAAAGTTTAACGCTAAGTTTAAAAAATTAGTGTTAAAAAGGAATTTTTAACGCCAATAATTAATAAACCCCGGCCACCACTTTAACCATTTTATCGGTATTATAGTATTTGTTAGCCAATTGTAAAAGTTGCCCCGGAGTAATACTCAAAATTGTTTGTTGCATTTTTTGGTAATAACTAAAGTCAAAATTATATTGAACCACGTTTTTAAACGATTCGGCTTTAGCAAAGGGGCCGTCGAACATTTGTAGCATATCGCCCATCATAAAATTTTGCACTAAACTAAGTTCGTCGGTACTTACCGGGGTATTTTTAAGTTTATCAATTTCGATAATAATTTCGTCAACAGCCTGCCGGGTATTTTGGCTTTTTACATCGGCACCAATTATCATGTACCCGGCATCGTACAACGATACTTGTATTGCATGTATTCCATAGGTAAGCCCTTTATCTTCGCGAACGTTTTTCATTAACCTTGAACCAAAGTAACCGCCCAGTATTGTCGACAAAACTTTAAGTCCTAAATAATCGGGGTGTTGTTTATTAACGGTTAAAAAACCGCAACGCAGGCTGCTTTGAACAGCATCGGGTTTATTAATTACCTGTAGGCTAAAATTGCTGGTAACCTGTGGCAGTGTAGTTTTTGCGCCCGGCAAATTATTAAAACCTATTTGTCCAAAATATTTATTAACAGCATGTTTAACATTGTCGGTAATATATCCCGATACAATTAATTGCGGAGCTGTATTACGGTAATTATTGTTATAAAATTGTTTAAGAGTGTTAACATCAATTTGGTTGTAAAACTCGGTTTTATTAGCTGTGCCGTAATAATGGCTGCTGCCAAAAAGGTTTTGATAAAAATACTCGCGGGCCAGGAACGATGTTTTTTCCGACTCGATTAAAAAGTTTTGCAGCCTGCGGGCGCGCAACGAGTCGAGCCTTTGTTGCGGGAAAATGCTGTTTGTAATAACATCGGCAAGTAGCCCAAAAGTTTTTTCGATATGTTTATTAAGTGTTAAAAGCCCAACAAATGCGTTGTCTTTTTCGGTCGATGGTATAAAATGCGCGCCATAAAAATCGAAACCTTCGGCAATTTGCTGTGCCTGTTGTAACAGCGTGCCCTCGTGTAACATCATCGATGTAAAAGGTGCAACTAATGGTTGTTGCGAATAACGCGAGCCTGCCGGGTAAACAAACTCGAGCCTTACTAATTCCTGGCTACCGCCGTTTAAATAATATGTTGTAATACCATTATCGAGCTTACATGTGTCGATATTGCTAAAAACCAATGGCTGTATATTATAATACTGTGGTGCTTTTTTACGATTGAGCATGTTTAAAATAATTAGTTTATAGCTTTATAATAAAGAGTTGAACAATTGTTGGGGTTAAAAAGGTTTTTTGCAACAGTATTTAATTGCAATGGCGTAACCTGGTTGTACCTGTTCGATTCGGAATTAATAAGCCCGGCATCGCCAAGCAGTTCAAAATAAGCCAGGTTCATGGCTTTGTTTAGCACACTAAGTTCCGATAACACCAATGCCGACTCAATTTTGTTTTTAACCTTTGTTAATTCATAATCGTCAACAGGCGTGTTTGTAACAAGCTCAATCTCGGTTTGCAAAGCATTTTCGGCAGTATCGAACGATACCCCTTTTGAAATATTACCGGTAATAATAAACAAACCCGGGTCAATATCGCCGGTAATATATGCCGACAGGTGGCTAAACAATTTTTGTTCGTTAACAAGTTTATTTACAAGCCTGCTCGATTTACCGTTCGACAAAATATCGCTGATAAGGTCGGTGGCATAATAATCGGGGCTTAGCCTTTGCGGCATATGGTAAGCTTTAAAAATAGCATCGAAAGGCACTTTGCGTTCAACATTTAATGTACGCGGGCTTGTTTGCAGCGGTTCGGGAGGTATGTTGCGCTGCTTTATTTGCCTTGGTTCAATGTTTCCAAACCATTTTTGAGCCAAAGCTTTAATTTGGTCAACAGTTACATTACCGGCCACCGATAATATTGCATTGTTAGGGGCGTAATGCGAGTAAAAAAACTGTTCAACATGTTGCAAAGCAGCCTGTTCAACATGTTCGGTACATTTACCAATAGTTGGCCACATGTAAGGGTGTACTTTATATGCTAACGGCCTAAGCAAAAGGTTCCAATCGCCGTAAGGCTGGTTAAGGTATCGTTGTTTAAACTCCTCGATAACAACTTTTTTTTGGATATCGAGTTTTTTTTGCGAAAAAGCGAGCCCGAGCATACGGTCCGATTCGAGCCAAAAAGCTGTTTCGATATTTTGTACCGGAAGAGTTATGTAATAATTTGTAATATTATTGTTGGTATAGGCGTTGTTTTCGCCCCCAGCCTGCTGCAAAGGTTTATCGTAATGAGGTATATTAACCGAGCCTTCGAACATAAGATGTTCAAACAAATGGGCAAACCCTGTCATTTCGGGGTTTTCGTCGCGTGCACCAACATTGTAAAGCAGGTTAACGGCAACCATTGGAGTAGTTTTGTCGTTATGTACAATAACTGTAAGCCCGTTTTGCAAAGTAAATTTCGAATATTCAATCATAAAATAATTTTACATTTTTAATAACGACAATTGCCCCACCGCCGAATTAAACCCGGCAATAAGTTCGTCAAAAATTTGGTTTACCGGTTTAATAATGTCAATCATTGCCGACACCTGTCCAATTTCGAGTTCGCCATTTTCTAAGTCACCCTCGAACATTCCGGCTTTAGCCCTGCCATGCCCTAAAAGCTGTTTAAGGTTTTCGGTGGTTGCACCGTTGTCTTCGGCCTGATGAACAGTTTGAGCAAAACTGTTAAAAAGCAGCCTTGTAGGCGATATTTTTTTTAAAGCGAGCAAAGTATCGCCCTCGCGGGCTTTAATTATCGAGTTTTTAAAATTTTGGTGTGCCGACGATTCGATAGATGCTGCGAACAAACTGCCAATTTGTACTGCCGATGCACCTAAAGCAAAAGCGGCGGCCATTGCCCTGCCCGATGCTATTCCGCCGGCGGCAATAACCGGTATATCAACAACCTGGCAAATTTGTGGAATAAGGCAAATAGTTGTTGTCTCTTCGCGGCCATTGTGCCCGCCTGCCTCAAAACCCTCGGCAACAATTGCATCAACGCCGGCGTCGACACATTTTTTTGCAAATTTTGTATTTGCAACCACGTGAGCAACTTTAATACCAGCTTGTTTTAATTTTTGTGTGTACAATGCCGGGTTGCCCGCGCTGGTAAATACAACTGGCACTTTTTGTTCAATAAGTATATCAATAATTTGCGATACATTTGGATACATAAGTGGCACATTAACACCAAAGTTATTGTTGGTTGCATTTTTTGTTTTTTTAATGTGCGTAATTAATGTTTCGGGGTGCATACTGCCTGCGCCCAACAAGCCTAAACCGCCACTATTGCTAACAGCCGAGGCCAGTTCCCAGCCGCTACACCAAACCATGCCACCTTGTATTATAGGGTATTTAATATTAAAAAGTTTTGTTATAGGGTTTTGCATATTATTATCATATTATTGTAAAAAACTGAAAAGGCAATATTAGTTAACGAGTGTGTCGCCGCGCAAAGCTCTGTAACGGTAACGGGCCTCAACAGCGTAAACGCTGGCCGGGAAACCTGTTAAAATCTGTTTATAGTATTCCATAGCTTTGTTTGTATCGTTAATATGGTTTTGGTATAAATTACCGAGTGCAAATACCGATTTATCGGCTAAAACACTATAGGCATAATTTGTAGCAATGTGTAAATAACAATCAACGGCCTGTTGGTAGTTTTTTTGTTTAGTAAAAATAGCGGCCTTAAGGTAATAAGCGTCGTCAATAAGTTCGTTGCCTGTAAAATTGTTAATAAGGGTATCTAAAACCATTAATGCTAAAGTGTCGTTGGCACGATAATTAGCAAAGTCGGCACGGGTGTATGTTTCGAGTGCAGTTTCAACGGTGTCCCAACCGGTGTTGTCGTAAATAAACAACGACAAGTTAGCGGCATCGTTAGCAATAAGTTTCGAAGTACTGGCTTTAAGCACATCGAGCTGTGCCATTGCCCAGTCAAAATTGCCAATGTAATAAGCCAGCCTGGCTTTACGGAATTTTGCATCGGAGCCTACAGGGTTATTTTTATTGTACTCTTCAACCCTGGCGTAGGCCAAAGTAGCGTCCCAAACGCTGCCTTTAACAAGGTAAATGTCGGCAAGTTCGAGTTCAAGTGTACCTTTTTGCATCGGGGTAATTCCGCGCATGTTAACAGCATCTTCGAGCAAAAAAATTGCTTGTGTAATTTTACCGGTATAAAATGCCTGTAAATGAGCCAGGTTTTTTACCATATCAACAGTTCCGGGGTTAATGCCCTCTTCGTCTAATGCTGTAATATAGCTTTCTTCGAGCCTCAAAAAATCATCGTTACGGGTATCAATACCTAACTCAACACGTTTAAACAGTACATTAAGCAGTTCGTTGCGGGCCGTAAAAAAAAACTCGAGGTGGCGGCCTTTTTCAATAACATAATTATAAGCTTTTATTGCAACATCAAAGTCGTTGTTGTTTTGTGCCAGGCGTGCAATTTCAACAATACGTGCGCCATTTTCGGCCAATCGCAAATCAAGTGCCCGAGCTTGCATAAAGGCAAGTTCAAACTGTTTGTCTTGTATATACAACCAAATAAGTAACTCGTTAAAAACCAACACATCGGGCATTTGGTTTATTTTATTTACAAGGGCAGTTTTAAGTTTTTCTTTAAGGCTATTGTCAACATCGTTATAAACGGCATTTTTTAGTTGTATTTGCACGCTTTGTAAATACTGGCTGCTCTCGGCCAATAACAAAAGGTATTGGTCAATCATGCGGTCGTAATTGCGTTGGTAATAATAAAGCTGGGCAAGTTCCATTTGAAAACCATACTGTCCTCTGAGCATTTTTTTCCCCTCATTATAGGTAAGTTCGGCATAACTAAACAGTTGTTTTGCCATAAAAGTATTTGCAAGGCTAATTACCTGATGTTGACCCGTGTTAAGTTTTTTTATGGCGCTGTTATATGAATTTTTCGATTTTTGCGCGTTGCCCATTAGCTGGTAAACATAACCTAAATCGACAATGTAGTTTATATTTTGCGAATTATATTTAATTTGTTCTTTAACAAGGGTTTCGGCTTGGGCAAGGTTTTCAGATTTTATAAGGCTGTTTAAATAATAATTATAAAAAGTATGCGACCTGTTAATGTAATAAAGGTTTTTATATGCTGCAGCAGCTTTTTGGTACTCGCCGTTACGGTAGTACTGCATTGCTATTTGTGCATCTGACAAATTATGGTTGTCTTGCGATATTACCAATGCACATGGCAATATAATGAGTAAAACCAGTAAAAGCTTTTTTATCGATAACATTAATTACTAATTTGAGTTAACAATAACTGAATCAATTTGCGAATGACTAAGCTCAAATACGTTTTTTTGTTGTTTTAAAGTTTCAATGCTTTCGTCAATATAATTTTTAAGCTTTATAACCTCTTTTTCTTCGGCATCAATATGTTTATCAATAGTTTCGATATTAGTAACAAAACCTTTTTTTATGTCGTGCCTTAAATTTTTTAATTGTACCCCCGACAGTTCGAGCCCTTGGTTAATTAGTGGAATTGCTTTTTTATAAACGCGTGCAATATTACGGCTACAATTAACATAATGCCCGTAGTTTTCCATAAATTTTTTATTATCTAAATCGATAAGATTTTTGTTTGTTAAAACTATCATGTTGCTATCAACCGTTTTTTTTATGTTTTGGTAATTAGCCAAAGCGTCGTTGGTAATAATATTTTTAAGCGAATCGACAACAAAGCTTAATTTATCGATTTTTTTTATGGCTGCTCGTTTATTGGTATTGCCACACGATGTCAATACCAGTATTACTATTAATAAAAATAATGTTTGAGTTTTCATCTGTTTATAATTTTATTTTTAAAGGCCAGATTGCTTGCCCCGGTTTTTCGGGGGAACATCCATGAATAATCATTTTCGCGTGTGATAAACTTTCTTATAATGGATGTTTCATTTGATAAACGGTTTTTATGTTAAATTTTGGCAGCTTTTACCGGTTTTTATTATAATGCTGCAAGTAATTACAGCAATTCGAGTTAAAAGTAAATGGCATTAATTGCACGCAAGTTAAACAAATAAAACTATCTTATGCGGTCGGCCGATTTTACAAGGTCTTCATCGCGTTTAACAGCTTTATGAGCCATAAAAACTAAAGTTAAACCAATAAAAGGCATAATTAAGCCAAAACCCGGGTATCCATTAGTTTGTAATGTGTTGCCCATGCGTATAATGTACATTGTTAAAACAATCATAAAACCAAAAATTAAAAGATAGTTTATTTTACATATGTGCATTTGCTTTTTGCGGTTTTTATAGGTAAACAATGCTATAATATTTAATACCGCAGTTAAGGCCGACAGAATAACAAGCGGCAACAAAGTATATAAACTAACGCCACTTTGAATATTTTTAAGGCTGTAAACAAACATGTTGTAAACACCTTGGCCGTTGCTATATGTCCATAAAGGGAATGTAAAAACAGCAATAAAAATAAATGCCGAAACTAAAAAGTAAATTGATTGAATACGTTGTATCATAATGATATTTATTTTTTTTTTGATTATTAAATAAAGTGTTTTGTCCATAAAATTTGGAGCTGTAAAATTAATAATCCAAGCCAAAAAAACATTGAAAGGGGAAATAAAAAAAGGCTGTCAAATTTATTGGCAGCCTTTTTTATTTTTGTAATAAATTGTTATTTGTTTACAATTTCGTCTAAAGCTTTACCTGCTTTAAATTTAGCAACTTTTTTAGCAGCAATTTTAATTTCTTTACCAGTTTGAGGGTTACGACCTGTACGAGCTGAACGTTCGCTAACCGAGAAAGTACCAAAACCTATAAGTTGAACACTTTCTTTTTTGCTTAATGAGCCTTTTACTGCTTCAACCATTGCATTTAATGCTTTTTCTGAATCGGCTTTTGTTAAACCGCTTTTTTCAGCCATTGCTGATACTAATTCTTGTTTGTTCATAATGATTACTATTAAATTTACAAGTTAATTGTTTGATTAATAAAAATTGTGAAATAAATATAATGTAAAGTTCTAATTATTGCTCACTTTGGAGCTAAAAAAAAACCTTTTTTAGTCAAATTGTTAACAATTTGCAGCTTTTTGTTAATAACTGCGCCTTTTTTTATGTTTTTTTTGCTTTAAAACCCTCTAAAAATGCCTAAAACATGCTAATTAACACAATAGCTTACGCACAAATAATTACAAATTCGATAGGTTTTGTACTTATTTTTACTTGTTTTCAACAATTATTATTGTTTTTAACGTCATTTTTGGGGCGTTCAAAGGAGCAAAACTAAACTAATTGTAAGTATTTATACCATTAAGTATATAAAAAAATAGCCAAATAATGGCTTATACAACCAGCTAAAACAAAAAGGTGGAATATTGCATGGTTCATAGGTATTTTTTTTAGCGAGTACAAAACGGCACCAACAGTATAAAATATGCCACCAGCCAATAAAAGCAATAATCCTTGTAAACAAAAATTATCGATAAGTGGTTTAATGGCAATAACAACAACCCAGCCCATTGCTACATAACTAATTGTCGATAATAATGTAAACCTGCCGGTAAAAAACAGTTTTAATATAAGCCCGGCAAATGCAATAAACCAAACTACTCCAAATATTGACCAGCCCCATGCCCCGCGCAACACAAGCAACGAAAATGGCGTGTAAGTACCGGCAATTAAAACGTATATTGCGGCGTGGTCAAAAATTTTAAGCTTTGCGCGTTTGTGTGGTACTTTTGCCGAGTGGTATAGTGTTGATGCCAAAAACAACAAAAAAACACTTACAGCAAAAACACAATAGCTTACAACATGTAAAACACTTGCTGATTTTACACCTTTAATAATTAATAAAGGTGCAAACAACAAACTTAAAATAATACCAATAAAATGGCTTACCACGTTAATTTTTTCTTCGGTTGGTTGGTAATATTTTTGTTCAACTGTCATTTAATTATAAAATTGTAGATAAACCCGAATGTTTTTTAAAAAGGTCGATAATAATACCGTCGGCAAGCCCAATTTTAGGAGCCTGTATTTCGTTAATGTTGCACCATTTCATTATTTTTTTAAAAATAATTGCGGCTGGCACAATAACGTCGGCACGGTCGGGGCGTAAACCCATGTTTTTAATACGGTCGTCGAGCGGGAAACCCTCGAGGTATGAATACCCGTCGGATAACTGCAGGTATGATATTGTATTGCGCTCAGTATTTCCAAAAAGCTTTGTTAATTTATTGATATTCCCCCCCGAACAAATGTAGTTTACCTGTCCGTCGGCAGTATCTATCTTGTTTTTAATCCATGTTTTAAGCTCTTCCCAGTCGGTGTTTTTTACTTTATCTAATAAAACCCTTATAGTACCAATGTCAAACGATTGCGATTCGATAAGTGTTTCGCCGTCGAACCAAGTAAGTTCAATACTTCCGCCGCCAAGGTCGATATAAAGCGAATAACGGTGTTTTTTAACAACATTAACATTGCCCGACGAGCTTATAAGCTTTGCCTCTTGCAGGCCGGTAATAACATTAATTACAAAACCGGTTTCAATTTTTACCTTGTCGATAATATCGGTGGCATTAGCGGTTTCGCGCATTGCCGAGGTTGCGCAAACTGCCACGTCGATAGGTTTGTAAATTTGTAAAAGTTTGTTGTAAGCTTCAAAAGTACGTACAAGCAAATCGGCCTTTTCACGCGTAATAAAACCTTTATCAAAAACATCGAGCCCTAACCTTAAGGGTACACGTACCAACGATATTTTTTCGGTTATTGGCCTGCCCCTGTTTTCTATCACCCTTGCCACTAAAAGCCTACCGGCATTCGACCCAATATCAATCCCTGCATATATCATTACCTTATTTTTTATGTACCTGTTTTAAATATTCAAAAATCGCCTCTTGCGCCCTCACCTTGTTAGTATTATCGCCGGTAACATATTTGTTCGACATTTCGTTGTCAATAACCCTTGCTTTAACATTATCGTTAAGCTGAATACCAAGAATATCTTTTAACTCGTTACGTATCATACCGTTAAATACCGGAACAGTAACCTCAATGCGGTTGTCGAGGTTTCGTATCATCCAATCGGCCGAAGATATAAAATATTTTTCATCGCCACCACCGCAAAAAATCATAATACGCGAGTGTTCTAAAAATTTATCGACAATGCTTATGGCGGTAATGTTCTCGCTCAAGCCGGCAATACCCGGTACAAGTTTACAAATGCCCCTGATAATAAGACTTATTTTAACCCCGGCCTGGCTTGCACGGTATAATTTATTAATTAGATTAATGTCCGACAGGCTGTTCATTTTTAGTATTATCCAGGCCGGCCGTCCAAGCCTGGCGTTCCTTATTTCGGTATCGATAAGGCGAATAAAATGAGCACGGGTGCTAAAAGGGCTAACTATTAACGTGTTAAAGTGCGGTATGCGGTAAGGCATCTGAATAAAATCGAATACTTTTTCAACATCGGTAGTAATTAATGGGTCGGCGGTTAATAATGTGTTGTCGCAATAAATGTTGCCGGTTTTTTCGTGAAAATTCCCTGTGCCTACATTAGCATAAAACCTGTACCCATCGTACTCTTTACGCTTAATAAGAATTAGTTTGCTATGTACTTTAAGCCCGGGTATGCCCGATAATACCGTGGCTCCGGCTTGTTGTAACACCCCCGACCAGTAAATATTTGCCTCCTCGTCGAAACGGGCTTGTAACTCGAGAAAAACAGTAACCTGTTTACCGTTGCGCACTGCATTTATCAGGGCGTTAATAACATTCGACGGGTTCGATAACCTGTAAAGTGTCATTTTTATGCTCACAACTTTAGGGTCGATTGATGCCTCGCGCAATAAATCGACTATATATTGAAACGATTGGTACGGATAATGGAGCATTATGTCGTTGGCGCGTATGGCGCGTATAATGCTTGCCCCGTCGGGTATTAATTTATGTATAACAGGTTCAATTTTAATGTTTTCGAGCCCGGGGCCGCCTAAGTTCGGAAAACTCATGTAATCTTTAAAATTATGGTAGCGGCCTCCTTCCGATATAGTATCGGCGCGTGTTATTTT
>CAZJCR010000037.1:0-22675 GCA_964544385.1 uncultured Bacteroidales bacterium | reverse complement strand
GTATTCAATAACACCTTTAAATACGTTAAATTCGGCATTCCACCATGCAGGTATCCATGCGTGTTCGGCATACATACGTATGTTGCCATTAGCAGTTACTGCAGGCGATGTTAGTGTTTTAGCTGTGTTGTCGGCTGTAAATTTGTTTGCAGCAACAGCTTCGTCATAACCGCCAAATGCATCGCCAATTCCATAAACTTCAGCTGGTTTAACCGATATTTTAGTGGTTTTATTTTGTAGGTTAACAACAACAATGTACATACCATTATCGGCAACCGACATGTTTCCACTATTGTCAGTAACTGCTACTCCATCGGCATCAAATTCGTTAACTTCAGCAAATCCTAAATTTACAGTACCCCAGTCGGCTTCTGAAACTTTAAAACCTTTGGTTCCTTCAATAAATAATATTTTCCAGAAAATACCTTCAGATGGAGCACCACCAGCGCATTTATGCATAATAGCATCGGCGTGAGTGCTTGGAGAGTCCCATGCGTAAGCAGTTGCGTCGCCAACAAGGTATAATGCTTCGGGGTATGTAGCTAAAGGTTCACCGTCTTTAACCCATGTAAGGCTTGCAGCATAAGCTTTACCAAGTTCCCATGTTATTGTAGCTTTATAAACACCATATTTTGTGTTTGCAATATTTCCGGCACCAGGTACTAAATTATCGAGAGCACCGCCTAAGTTTGTATTAACTTTAATGCCTTTTTTTCCGTCGCCCAAATCAAATTCGGCATCAAGAATAATTTTCCAACCATTTGAATAGCGAAGTTTATATTCGTTTTCAAGCATGGTAATTTCGGCCAATTCGAATGTAATTTTGTTTAGGTCGAAAGCACCTTCGGTTAAGGCTGTTGAACCACTCCAACCACCGGGAGTAGCTGCACCAATCAAACCCCAAACAACTTTGGCAACAGCAACTTTTTTCAATTCTTTGTCAATAACAACATGATAAAGTCCATCGGTAGGTACAGTAAATGCTGTAGCTGTTTCGGCATATGAGCCTTTCCATAAACCTTGGTTTGGTTCTTCGGCATCTAAAGCTGTACCGGTAATTTCAGCAAAGTCGGCACCCGGACCGTAAACTTTAGTAGCTGCACCAGCAACTTCAACAATGTTAAAGCCTTTGTCGCCAGCTTTTACGGCAATGTACATTTCGAGTAATGCTGCGCGTTCTTCTTGTAAAACTTCGTTACGGGTTACTTTAAGCATCCCTTTTGAGTCCAAAGCCGTAAGGGCAGTACCTTCGCCTTTAATATAAAAACCATCTTCAACTAATGTTGTGTTACCACCGCCGCCATTATCATCATCATCATCGCATGATGTAAAAGCGAAAGGTAAAACTGCCACTAAGGCAAATAAAGCTAATTTTAAAAGTTTGTTTTTCATAATCTACACATTTTTATTAATAAATAGTTAAGTTAATTATCTTGGGTCTTCCAATAAATTCGTGTTAGCCTCGGTGGCCCATTTAGGTATCGGGAAAGTGTTCACTTTTGGGTCGCCGGCAACCCCGCCTTGGTTATCGCCTTTGCCCCACCACATATTTGTAAATTTTTTGTACCTAATAAGGTCTTGACGGCGAATACCTTCAGCAACTAGTTCTCGTCCACGTTCGGCTAAAATGTCGTCCAATGTCGCATTTGTAAAGTCGTTAACTCCGGCGCGTTTGCGTATGGGGTTTACCCAACTATCACCATTATTGCCAAGCCTTATTTCGAGTTCGGCTTTTAGTAGGTAGAAATCTGAAAGGCGGAAAAGTGGAAAATCGTTGCTAAGGTTTTCTTTTGCACCTTTTTTAATTTCGTATTTGCCTATACGTGCGCCCGATGTTCGTATTTGTTCAACGGTATAAGTTGCATCCATACGTACGGCTGGTATGTTAGGGTCAATATTTAAAGGTTTACTTGTTGTGCTTTCTATAATTGGTGAGCCTTTGCTGTCGTATTGCGGGCCATAAATATACCAAGCATTTTTTCGCAGGTCGGTATCATCGTATGTATCAAAAAAAGTAGGAACAGCGCAACAACCATTCCATGGCCCAACGTTCATGTCGTAAGTTAAGTTGTGTTGGTAATGCAATGTTCTCATGTGCAACCTGAACCCCTGAAAATTATCTTCGTGGTAAGGTATCGAGAATATAATTTCAGATGAGTTTTCGTTGTTGGTAACAAAAGGTTCTTTAAAATCGGTGGCTAAAATGTATGGGCCTGCTATAACACTATCGGTGTATTGTAAAGCTTTTTGCCATTGTGCTGTGCCAGTGTATATTTCGGCATTGGCGTATAATTTGGCCAGTAAGGCAAATCCTAAGTAGCGTGTAGCCATATATTTATTGTCGATAGCTTTTAATAATGGCAAGTTGTTTTCGAGCGAGTTTGTAATACTATCGAAAATAGCTGCGCGGCTTGCTTTGAAAGGTTTTTCGGGCGCATCGACAAATGAGGTTATATATGGGGCGTCGCCATAGTTGTCAATAATATAGTAATAAAATAGTGCGCGTAATACCTCAACCTCTTTTTTCTTTTGTTCAATCAGGTCGCTTGACGGTAAATTGTTTAAGTTAAATAGTAGTTGGTTACATGTAGTTATACCGTTCCAAAAAAGGCTCCACATTCGGTTAACCCCTTCAACGTCGTCGCTCCATGAGTGTTGGTGCATTACACGCCATTTGCCACCATCATCCCAGTCGGCATCGCGTGTCGGAAAAACTATACCATCGCCTGATATTTCCTGTGCCAAAAACCACCAGCCTTCGTCGTCGGCAAAAGTGCGTAGTGTTGCATATGCATTAACTGTCATTGTAGCTACCTGGTTTTCGTCTTCGGGATATTTGTCCGACGGTATTGCTTCAAAAACTTCTTCGGTTAGGTCAGTACAGCCAATAATTCCGAATGATAGTACTGATAATATTAATAATATTTTTTTCATACTTAGTAATTGTTAAAAGTTAGCTGATAAACCAATTGTAAATGTCCTTGTTTTTGGGTACACGTCGTATTGGTCGATACCAAATGATAATCCGTTATATGAGGTTTCGGGGTCGATGCCTGAGTATTTGGTTAATGTGAACAAATTATTTGCAGCAATAAATATGTTCATTTTTTTTATCCATGGTGAGTTTTTTGTATCAATATTATAGCCTAACGATATGTAATCGAGTTTTAAAAACGAACCGTCTTCAACATAAATATCGGCAATTGCAGCTCCACTTGTGCGACCTTTTTCTTTCCATTCTAAAGCATCGGGCAACGTGTTAAGTTGTGGCAGTAAACTTGGTGAGTCGAAAAACATTTTTGTTGCATTGTAAATATCATTACCTATTAACGACCGTAGCGAAAAATCGAGGGTAATGTTATTAAAAAATGTAAAATTATTTGTCCAGCCAATTTCAACATCGGGTAGTGGCGATCCAACAATTTCGCGTTTTGCCTCTGATAATTCGCGTGTTACACCGCCCGATTTTGATTTATAAAGAAAAACTCCATCGGTTGATAGTCCCATGTATATTGGTAAATAAAAAGCACCAATTTCGTTACCTACCATATTGGCCGATACGTAATTTTGGTCACCAATTAAACCACGACCGGTTAAGTAACCTGCATAAATAGCTCCTGTTTCAACATACTTGCCAAGGTCGTCGATAGTGCATTTATTGTGGCCAATGCTAACCGATGTTTTCCAGTCGAATTTATCCTTGTCGATTGCAAAATACTGCATAAAAAGTTCAATACCTGTATTTGTCATCGCCCCTGAGTTGGCAAACATAGTACTTGTAATGTTTGGCGGTACGGGTACTTTATATTCGCCTAATAAATCGGTGGTTTTTTTTGTGTAAAAATCAAATGTACCGCTTAAACGGCTTTGCATAAAAGCAAAGTCTACACCAATATTGGTTTCGGCAGTTTGTTCCCATTTTAAATCGGGGTTTGGTTGCCATGGGGTGGCATAAGTTGCAACACGTTCGCCTGTTTCGGGGTTTGTAGCAAACCCGCTGGGTTTAAAAAGATACTGACTCCGGTACGAACCTATTTCCTGGTTACCGCTAATGCCATAACTGCCTCTAAGTTTTAGTTGGTTTATAAATTTAATGTTTTCCATAAACATTTCTTTGCTTATGTCCCAGCTGGCTGCAACTGTTGGGAATGTTCCCCAGCGGTTGTTTTCGCCAAATTTTGTAGAACCGTCGCGGCGTATTGATGCTGATAAGTAATATTTTTGTAGGTAGTTGTAACGTGCGCGGGCAAAGAACCCTATTAATCGCCACATCTCTTTGCGCGATCCTATTGTACGGCCATCGTCGACAAACGAACCTAAGCTGTTGTACCCTAAGTATGTTGATTGCGGGTTTTGTGCATTTGCCCAAAAAGCAGAGTTTACCGACTCGTGCCACGAATATCCTGCATCAATAATAATATTATGTAGTTCGTTTATGCTTTTTGTGTACGAGCCAAATGCCTCGGTTAGTCGTTGAGTTGTATTTTCGTAGCTTTTGCTTCCATAACCATTGTCGGCTGTAGCATAAATATTTTTTGGCCTAAAATACGAACTTTCCTGATCGTCGCGTGTGTAGCCAAAATTAAGGGTTGCTGTAAGTCCTGTAAAAATTTCGTAATCGGCTCTAAAGTTACCCATAAAGCGTTTTGCAGTGCGGACATTGTCAAAATTATTTATTACAGCTAAAGGGTTTTCATAATTAAAAGCCCTAATAGTTTGGAATAATGAACCATCACTATTTTTAACCGGGTCGACAGGGTTTCGTTGAAAAGCCTGATAAATAATATCATCTTTATCGTAGCCATCATAATTTTCGTAATCGTTATTTTCAAATGTCCCCGAAATACTGCCCGATAGGGTAAGTTTATCGTTAAGCCCTTTGTGACTTAAGTTTATTTTACCAATGGTGCGTTCTTTTTTTGTACCAAGCATTACACCTTGCCAGTCGGCATGGGTTACCGATGCGTAATAGTTTGTTTTTTCAGTTCCGTTCGAAAAGTTAATGTTATAATTCTGTGTAAGTCCAGTTCTGAATATTTCGTCTTGCCAATCGGTATTTGCACCGTTGTCAACAAATTCGAGATTGTTTTTAGCCACGTATTCCCTAATTTCAGAGGCTGATAAAAGGTCGAGTTTGTTAGCTACATTGTCGGCCGACATTTTAATGTTAAATTGTATTTGGCTGTTATCGGTTTTACCTCGTTTTGTAGTTATAATTACTACCCCGTTAGCTCCTCGCGAGCCATATATAGCTGTTGATGCAGCGTCTTTCAAAATGTTAAATGTTTCAATATCTTCGGGGGCAATTGTACTTGCATCAACTCCGGGTACACCATCAATAACATATAATGGTTCAGTTTTTGCACTAAAACCGGCCGAACCACGTACTTTTACCGAGAACCCACTGTTAGGGTCACCACCTTTTTTTGTAATAGTAACACCGGCAGTTTTACCTTGTATTGCTTGTATAGGGTCGGTTAATACACCGCCGTTCATTTCTTCGGCTTTTACCTGGGCTACCGCCCCGGTTTTGTCGCTTTTTTTCTGGACACCATAGCCTATAACTATCAACTCGTCAAGGGCGGTTATATCCTCGAGTAACAAAAAATCAACATTATATGGGCCTGTTCCTGTTATCTCAATTGCTTTTTCCTCGGTATTGTATCCAATAAAACTTGCTGTAATAATTTGCTGGCCGTAAGGAACATTGTCGATAGTAAAATTGCCATTAACATCGGTAATAGTACCAATTGTTGTCCCCTTTACGAATACGTTTGCACCAATTAACGGTTGTTTGTTCATGTCGTTTATTATACCTTTAACGGTGGCTGTTTGTGAGTGTGCAATAAAACCCACAATTAATAAGGTTAGTAATAAAAGTAGCTTGTTTTTCATATTAAGCTTAAATTAAGTTAGTTAACTCGTAAAAATTCAGTGTCTTTTCTTCTGTATTTCTTAAAGCGTAACGCAAATGTAACAGCTTTTTTTGCTCATTTGTTCACACCTTTTTTTGTTAATATTGCAACAATCGTTTGCGCAAACGGTTGTTGTTGTTTTATAACATAAAAAATGTGCTAAATAATAATGTTATTTATTTATAGTATTTACAAATTGGCATATAATACTATATTTGTATTGAATTGAATTAATAACAATGGAAAAGCGAGGCCAAATAACAATAAAAGATATAGCACGTGAACTTAACATATCGCCATCAACAGTTTCGCGGGCTCTTAAAAACCACCCCGATATTGGTGAGAAAACTAAAAACGAAGTACACCGTTTAGCCGAAAAATATCATTATAAACCAAACGCTGTTGCACTGTCGTTGCGCAGTAGTAAAACTCATATGATAGGTGTACTGATACCCGAGGTTGTACACTTCTTCTTTTCGTCGGTAATAAGCGGTATTGAACGCGTTTGTTACGATGCCGGCTACAACGTAATGATATGCCAAAGCGGCGAGGACCTTGTACGCGAAATTACAAGCCTGCAAACACTTACTCTTGCCCGGGTTGACGGTATATTGGCATCGGTATCAAAAAATACCGACGATTTTTCGCACTACCAGGAGCTTATTAACGAGCAATTGCCAATTGTTTTTTTCGACCGCGCAGCAAAAGGCCTTAAAGCCGATAAAGTAGTTATCGACGATTTTGAAGGCGCATTTAAAGCTACCGAGCACCTTATTGAAATGGGCTGCAAACAAATAGTACACTTAGGTGCACCGCAAAACCTTGTTATTGGCCAGCGCCGTAAAGAGGGATATTTAAAAGCACTCGAAAAACACGGCATAAAACCCGACAATAATCTTATTTATAAATGCGATAGCCGCGAGGAGGCACTTATTATTATGCAGGAAATTTATAATAAAGGTTATAAACCCGATGGAGTTTTTGCAGTTAACGATTTAACAGCAGCAGGAGTTTTGCGGGTAGTTAAAAAAAATGGGTTTTCGATACCTAACGACGTTAAAGTTGTTGGTTTTTCAGACGGTATTGTGGCTAATGTTACCGACCCTACACTTACAACCATCGACCAACATGGTTTCGAGATGGGTACCGAGGCCGCTAAATTGCTTTTACAACGTGTAAATGGCAGCATCGATAACTATTCGCCAATAACTAAACTTATACCAACCGACTTGATAAAACGTGAGTCGACAGGTTTTTAACACCTAAGTTAAGCAGTTTGAGCTAAGCGAAAAAACGCTTTACTTAGGGTTAACCCCGATGTAGAGTTTGTAGCCTTTCACATACGTAGTGCAGTAAAAGGTTTACAAAGTCTTTATCGTAAGCGGGAATCGCTCAATTTTTATAACAACCACCGCAACCGTTTTAAATAAGGGTTGGCGGGTTTTTTTGTTTTTTTTATTGTCAATTAATTGGCTGTAAATAAAATTTTCAATTTATTTGTGTTGTCTTTTCTTCTGCATGATTTTCAAAAGCATATCAAAATCATGTTCTAATAATGTTATAATTTAATTGTTTAATTTTGATACAAATGTATTTATTGTAAAATATGTTTGTGGAAATTGTATATAAACGTAAAAAATAACCAAATGAGAAATCAACCAAAGCTAAATTTTTGGCAAATTTGGAATGTTAGTTTCGGCTTTTTAGGTATCCAAATGGGTTTTGCCCTTCAAAGTGCCAACGTTAGCCGTATATTATCGAACCTTGGTGCCGATTTGCACTCGTTACCGCTGTTTTGGATAGCAGCACCCTTAATGGGCTTAATAGTACAGCCAATAGTAGGCTCGGCCAGCGACCGCACATGGAACCGTTTTGGCCGGCGTGGCCCATATATATTGGGCGGCGCGGTATTGGCAGCAATGGCAATGTTTTTAATGCCAAACGCGTCGATGGTAGTAAAGCTAATGCCAGTATTGGTTTTTGGTTTGTTTATGTTTGCTTTAATGGACGGTTCGTTTAACATTACAATGCAACCGTTTAGGGCATTAGTTGCCGATATGGTGCCACCCGCCCAACGTAACTTAGGTTACTCTACGCAAAGTTTTTTAATTAATACAGGCGCGGTTTTAGGCTCAATTTTGCCTTTTGTGTTAACAAACTCGTTAAGTATTAGTAATACAGCACCAAGCGGGCAAGTTCCGCCATCGGTAATTTGGTCGTTTTATATTGGAGGCTCAATATTATTACTATCGGTTTTGTGGACAGTTTTTCGCACAAAAGAATACCCACCAGCCGAGTATAAAGGAATTGAACCTGTAAAAAATGTAGATACCGAATTTAAAGGTATTGCAGGTTTTTTCAGGCTTTTAAAAACAACCCCAAAAACTATGGTGCAATTAGCCGTTGTACAATTTTTTTCGTGGTTTGCATTATACATAATGTGGGTTTATACTACTCCCGCGGTATCGCAACATGTTTGGGGCTGCCAAATTGGCGACAGTATATCAAAAGGCTCACAAAATGCCGGCGACTGGGTGGGCATATTGTTTGCCGCATATAGTTTGTTTGCCGCTATTTTTAGTGTATTTATGTCGCGGTTGGCTAATAAAATTGGCCGCAAAACCGTATATAGCTCTGCTTTGCTAATTGGGGGCTTAAGCTTTATTGCAACATTGCTTTTTAAAGGTGGCAATGTAATAAACGCAAATTTGTTATTTACACAAATTGAGATACCTGTTAGCGCGGCACTTTGGCTAATTCCTATGGTAGGAATTGGTATTGCCTGGGCAGCAATTTTAGCTATGCCGTACGCAATTTTATCTGAGTCGTTGCCAGCCGATAAAATGGGTGTTTTTATGGGCATCTTTAACTTTACAATAGCCGGCCCACAAATTATTAGCGGCCTAATAGCAGGTTCAGTATTAAAATTTATGTTTAATGGCCAAGCCATTTACATGTTGGTAATTGCCGGCGCAAGCATGTTGCTTGGGGCATTGTCGGTATTATTTGTAAAACCAAATAAAGTAAGCTAAATATTATGCAAAATATTAAAGGTTGTATTTTCGATTTAGATGGCGTAATTGTCGATACGGCTAAATACCATTTTCAGGCATGGAAAAAACTTGGCTCATTATTGGGTTTCGATTTTACAATTTCCGATAACGAACGCTTGAAAGGTGTTAGCCGCATGGATTCGCTAAATATTTTACTCGAAATAGGCCAGATTGAATTAACACAGGTACAAAAAGAATTTTACGCCAATAAAAAAAATATTTGGTATAACGAGTTTATCGACACCATGCAACCCAACGAAATACTGCCGGGTGTTACTATGTTTTTAATGGCTTTACGCGATGCAGGTTATAAAATTGCATTAGGTTCGGCAAGTAAAAACGCTCAAAAAATACTACATAAAACAGGTTTGTATTATTGGTTCGATGCCATAATTGATGGTAACAAAACCCAAAAAGCAAAACCACACCCCGAAGTGTTTTTGCTTGCTGCAAAAGAACTTGGCCTTAACCCTGGCCAATGCGTGGTTTTTGAAGATGCCGAAGCAGGTGTTGAGGCAGCTTTAAATGCCAATATGTACTGCATTGGCGTTGGTTCGGAGCAAATTTTGGCTAATGCCAACATGGTAATTAGCGGTATTGATAAAATGAGTATCGATAAATTAAAATTATTGTAATTGAGCGATGCGCTCAATTTGGTATTATATAAATATTAAAGGGAACAGCCTCACGAAATTTTTAATTTCTTGGGATTATTGGGGGATAAGTGCTGTTCCCTTTTGTTTTCAAAATAAAAAGAACGTACAAATTAAGGTATTGATAAATAAAGATTTGGGTTTTATTACAACACCAAAACAGGAATATTTTATCTTAATTTTTAACTAAAAAATATATAACAATGAACCAGTATTTAACCCTTGACGAGTGGAGTATTATTGAAGAAGGTTTTAACCCTGACAATGTACAATCGTCGGAGAGTATATTTAGCATAGGCAACGGCCGTATGGGTCAACGTGCCAATTTTGAAGAGGCCTACACAGGTAAAACACTTCAGGGCAGCTATATAGCAGGGGTTTATTATCCCGATAAAACAAAAGTTGGCTGGTGGAAAAATGGCTATCCCGAGTATTTTGCCAAAGTTTTAAACGCCGCTAACTGGATAGGTATTGGCATAAATGTTAATGGTGTTGAACTCGATTTGGCCACGGCAAAGCAGGTTAATAACTTTAGGCGACAACTTAACATGAAACAAGGTTGGCTGTCGCGTAGTTTCGACGCTGTTTTAATTAACAACCAAATTGTTAAAGTTTTTGCCCAACGTTTTTTAAGTATTGTTGACGACAATTTAGGCGCGATTAAATACCAGGTTACTGCCGAAAATTTTGAAGGCAATATAAAAATTACACCTTTTGTTGATGCCGATGTTACCAATAAAGACTCGAATTACGACGAAAAATTTTGGGATACTGTTAACCAAAGCGCATACCAAAACGAGGCTTTTGTTACTGCCCGTACAAAAAAAACAAATTTTGTGGTTACAACTGCAATGTGTTTCGAGGTGTGGAAAAACGGTAAAAAAATTGATATAAACCCAACAATTTTTACTCGCGATAAATATGCCGAGTGTTCAGTAAATATTGATGTTAAAAAAGGCGACAATATTATTATATATAAATTTGCAACTAACGTGTCGAGCTTTAACCACAATGTTAATAGTTTGGAGCAAGTTGCTAAAACCGAACTTAATAAAGCCAGGCGTAAACACTTTGATATTATGCTTGCCGAGCAAATACAGGCATGGGCAGCAAAATGGGAAGACAGCGACATTACTATCAATGGCGATGTGGCTGCCCAGCAGGCTATAAGGTTCAATATTTTTCAGTTAAACCAAACATACACCGGTAACGACGAAAGACTTAATATTGGCCCTAAAGGTTTTACTGGCGAAAAATACGGGGGCTCAACTTATTGGGACACCGAGGCTTATTGTTTACCTTTTTATTTGGCTACAGCCGATAAAAAAGTTGCTCGCAATTTATTGTTATACAGGTATAAGCAGTTAGGTAAAGCTATCGAAAACGGGCAAAAACTTGGTTTTAAAAACGGGGCAGCACTTTTTCCGATGGTTACTATGAATGGCGAGGAGTGCCATAACGAGTGGGAGATAACTTTTGAAGAGATTCACCGCAATGGTGCAATTGCTTTTGCTGTTTATAACTACATACGCTATACTGGCGACGCCGGGTATTTAGTCGATTTTGGGCTCGAACTGCTAATTGCAATATCGCGTTTTTGGGCGCAACGGGCAACCTACTCAACTTTTTTAAAAAAGTATGTAATTTTAGGGGTTACCGGGCCTAACGAGTACGAAAATAATGTTGATAATAACTGGTACACAAATACTTTAGCCAAATGGTGCTTAGAGTATACCGCCGAAATGGTTGAATATGTTAAAAAACGCGATGCCGGAAAATATAGCGCGCTTGCTAAAAAAATAAATTTTAACGAGGCTATCGAACTTGAAAAATGGACCGACGTGGCTAAAAATATGCACTTTGCCGAAAGTAAAGAGCATGGTGTGTTTTTACAACAAGATAATTATCTTAATAAAGAACAAATACTTGTAAAAGATTTACCAAAAACCGAACGCCCGATAAACCAAAAATGGTCGTGGGACCGCATTTTACGGTCGTGTTTTATTAAACAGGCCGACACGCTGCAGGGAATTTATTTATTCGAAGATAAGTTCGATATTGAAACAATACGCCGCAATTTTGAATTTTACGAATCGCGTACAGTTCACGAGTCGTCGCTATCGCCTTGTGTTCACGTTGTTTTAGCATCAAAACTTGGCTTAATTGATAAAGCTTACGAACTTTACCTGCGTACTTCAAGGCTCGATTTAGATGACTATAATGTTGAGGTGCACGAGGGGTTGCATATTACATCGATGGCAGGCACATGGATGGCCGTTGTGCAAGGCTTTGGCGGGCTTAGGGTACTTAACGATAAATTGCACCTTAATCCTCAGTTGCCTGCTGCGTGGAACAGTTTTTCGTTTAAAATTATTTTTCGCGGAATTGTTCTTAAAGTTACTGCATCAAAAAATAATACCGAAGTTGAAAACTGTAGCAATAAACCGATACAGGTTATTGTTTTTGGCCGTAATATTGATGTTCAGGCCAACAGCAAAATTATATGTTAAACCAAAAAGTTATGTTTTACAATACTTTTTAATAAATTATTGCTTTTAATGTATTTATGGTTCAATAAATAATAGTAATATTGACAACTGAACCATGAATATTATTAAACATTAATAACGATATTAAAGATTTGGTTGTTTGTTAGTCTGTAAATGTGTATTTGGCCTAACCTGTTTATACGGGTTAGGCCAATTTTATTAATATACAATAATTCATTTTTCGATATTATCGGGGTTATACCTAAGTAAAGTGTTTGTTCGCATAGCTCCAACCGCTCAACTTAGGTATTAAATAATTGTGGCAACTCGGTTATTGCGCGGTTATAGTCGGTAGGTATGCCAATATCAATAAAATAATTATTGCAAATTATTGATTGTATGTTTTTTGTGGCAACATTTTTTTCCATCACATCGGTTTCGAACGAGAATTTCAGCGGTAAATTATTATCAAAAATATTTTTGTTTAAGGCATAAACGCCGCCGTTAATTAAGCCCGAAGCCATATTTTTTTTTTCGATAAATGCGCTTACCCTTGTATTGTTAAGTTCAACAGTGCCGTAGCGGTCGAAATTTGTAAGCGGTTTTAGCGATAATGTAAGATGCGCATTGGTTTGGGTGTGTTTTTTTTCGAGCATGTTTAAGTCGACATCAAAAAAAGTATCGCCATTTAGCAAAAAAACATTTTGGCTTTGGGTATTTTGCAAAGCGTTTAGTATTGCCCCTCCGGTGCCAAGTGGTTGGTTTTCGACAGCATAAATAAGCCTGATGTTTTTGTAATTACTGCCAAAATAGTTTTCAATAACTTTGTATTTAAAGCCAACAGCTAGTATTATTTTGTTAATGTTAAATTGCGATACATATTCGAGCAGGTATGCTAAAAATGGTTTTTGGGCAATGGGTGCCATTGGTTTAGGTATGTCGGTTATTATGCCGCTTAGCCTTGTACCAAGGCCACCTGCTAAAATTATTGCCTCGTTAATCATTATTACCAAAAAGTTTCTCTTCAACAATTTCGCAAATAATATGGCCAAGCATAATATGCGACTCTTGAATGCGCGGGGTATCGGTTGATGGCACGTTAAGCAAAAAGTCCGATAGCTGGCGCATTGCTCCTCCATTTTGGCCGGTTAAGCCAATTGTTGTCATGTTTTTTTCGCGGGCAACTTTTAAAGCGCGTACAATATTCTCGCTGTTGCCCGATGTTGACAAACCAATAATAACATCGCCAGGTTTGCCAACGCCATTAACATAGCGCGAGTAAATGTCGTTATACGAGTAGTCGTTGGCAACAGCGGTAACATACGACGAGTTAACATGTAGTGCTTCGGCTTCGAGCGGTGGACGGTCAAAATAAAACCTTCCCGACAGTTCGGCGGCAAGGTGTTGAGCGTCGGCAGCACTGCCACCGTTACCACAAAACAATACTTTACGGCCCATTTTATAACAATTAACAATTGCATTGGCGGCGTTTTGTAATGTTTCAATAATGTTTTTGTCTTGTAAAATCAATTGTTTTGTGTCAATCGATTTTTGTATAATGTTTTCGATATTAATTGTTCGCATAGTTTATGATATTGTCCAGGTTTGAAGCCCGGTGTTAACAAATTCGTAACGTTTAACCTGCCCGCCATTTTGTTCGAGCATTTTAATAACATTGTGGCGAGTGTTTGCCGGGCAGTAAAAAAACATGAAACCGCCACCGCCTGCTCCTGACATTTTTCCGCCGCTTGCGCCAGCTGCCAGTACTTTTTGGTAAAGCTCGTCGATATAGCTGTTGGTTATATTATTTGCCATTTGTTTTTTTTGTTGCCAGCCATAATCGAGTATTTCGCCAATTTTATGTAATTCGCCTTTTAAAAGGGCTTCTTTCATTGTTGTGGCTTGTTGTTTAATATTGTGCATGGCCTCAATTGAGGTGGCGTTTTTGTTTTTAACATTTTGCCTTTGCGCTTCAATAATCTGAGCCGAAACCCTGCTTGTTCCGGTATAGTAAAGTACCAGGTTGTATGCCAGTTCGTTAAGTATTTTTGGTTTAATACGCAGCGGGTTTACAATTACTTTGTCGTTGTTGTAAAACTCCATAAAATTTACTCCTCCAAATGTTGCGGCATATTGGTCTTGTTTTCCGCCAGCCATGTCTAAATCAACGCGTTCAATTTCGTAGGCCAGGTGGGCAATGTCGTACTCGCCTAATGGCAGGTTAAGCCACTCTACAAAGGCTCCTAAAATAGCTGTTACTAAGGTACTCGATGTTCCTAAGCCCGAACCGGGAGGTGCATCAACGTAAGTTGTAAGCGTAAATGCCAAGGGCTTTTTTGTAAAGTTGGCAACTACACGGTTATAGATGCCTTTTAAAAGGTCGAGTTGGCCGTTTATTGGCAGTTTTATCTGTGGCTCGAGTTCGTAGTATTCGTTTTTGTCGACCGAGTTGAATATAATTTTGTTGTCGTTGCGTGGTTCAATTGTAGCATAAGCATACATGTTTATTGTGGCGTTTAAAATAGCACCGCCGTATAAATCGCTAAAAGGCGATACGTCGCTGCCGCCACCGGCCAAGCCAAGTCGTAAAGGTGCTTTACTTCGTATTAGCATAATTAGTAAGGCTTTTGTATAAGTTTTGAATGGTATCGGTCATTGTTGACCAAGCGTATTTTTTTTTCTCTTCAATAATATTGTCAATAAACTTTACCGATTTTTTGTTTTCAAAAAAATCAATCAGTGCATCGGCAATCGATTTAATATCGGGGTTAACCACATAACCAACTTTTCCGTTTGGTATAATTTCGGCAAGGCCGCCAACGTTTGTAACCAGCATTGGTTTTTCAAAGTGGTATCCAATTTGTGTTACGCCGCTTTGTGTTGCACTTTTATAGGGCTGGGCAATGTCGGCGGCTGCAAAATAAAGGGCAACTTCGGGGTCGGGTACAAAACGGTTGTGTAGTTCAACGTGTTTAGTAAGGTTTAGGTTGTCGATAATTTGCAGGTATTTGTCTTGGTCGGCGTAAAACTCGCCGGCAATTAACAGTTTAATGTTGTGTTCGCGAAACCGGGTGTCGGCAAAAGCTTGTAGAAGCCAGTCGAGGCCTTTATAGTCGCGAATAAGCCCAAAAAATAATATGTAATTTGCTTGTGGGTCGAGTTTTAGTTTTTCGATAGCTGTTTGGCGGTCAACTTTATCGCCAAAATTATCGTAAAGGGGGTGTGGGCAAAATTGTCGTGGTTTTTTTTTGTCGAATAAGTCAAGGTCGTTTAGCACGCTTTTCGACATTCCAACAAAAGCGTTTACCGAGTTAGCAAAGTATTTTGAGAACAGGTAGTCGCCTAGGCGTTTTTCGTGTGGAATAATATTATCGAGTATCGATATTACTTTTGTGTGTTTATTTTTTTGTGCAATACGTGCAATAGTTCCAAAGCAGGGAGCCATAAATGGCAGCCAGTATTTAATTATTAGCACGTCGGGTTTTTGTTTTTTAATTTTGAGCCCGGTTTTTATCCATGTAAATGGGTTTATTGAGCTTACGGTTTGGGTAATTTCAAGGTTTTTGGGAGCTTCCCAGTTAGCGTATTGAGTTTTACCCGGAAATAAAAAGTTTGGGTATTGAAGTGTAAAAGTTTCGATATTTGTTTTGCATCCCAGTTCGGTAAATGCTTTTGCCAGGCGTTCGTTATAAACAGCTAAACCACCCCTGTAAGGATAAGCAGTGCCAAGTATGGTTATTTTTTTTATCATTATAATTATATTATAGCTGCAAAATTACTATTTAAAAGTACTAAAAAAAGTGCTATTGTAAGGCTTTAAGTGCCATGCTGCACATGGTAGCAATACCGGTTTTTATAGCGTCTTCGTTAGGTAAAAATTTGGCCGAGTGCAGGCCGCTGGCGTCGGTGCCGTTGGTATGGCCAACGCCAAGCCTGTAAAATAATGCCGGGTATTTTTGGGCGTAAAAGGCAAAGTCTTCGGCTGTCATTCGTATGTCAAGGTCGATAACGTTTTTTTGGCCTAAAAGGTTAGTTGCTGCATTTTTGCATATTTGGGTAAGTTCGGGGTTGTTAATAAGGCTTGGGAACCCAATTTGTATGTCAACATTGCAGCTGCCGCCCATGCTTTGGGCTATGTTTGTGGCAATAGTTGTAATTTGTTTATGTGCTTTGTATCGCCACTCTTCGTCCATGGTGCGTAAAGTGCCTTGTAGTATAATTGTTTCGGGTATAATGTTCATTGCGCTGTTGCAAACAATATTACCGAACGATAATACGGCTGGTATGTTAGCAGGTATGTTACGGCTTACAACCTGTTGTAATGCAACAACGGCCTGGCTAACCATAAGTACTGTGTCGACAGTAAGGTGTGGCAAAGCGGCGTGCCCGCCTTTGCCTTTAAAGGTAATGTAAATTTCGTCGGCCGATGCCATGTACATTCCCGGGCGCAGGCCTATTTGTCCGGCGGGCAGTTCGGGGTATACATGTTGGCCAATTATAAAGTCGGGGGTGTAATTGCTAAATAGGCCGTCGTCCATCATTAGTTTGGCTCCGCCGGGAATTTTCTCTTCGCCGGGTTGAAAAACAAACAATACTGTTCCTTTAATTTCGTCTTTTAGCGAGTTTATAATTTTGGCAGCACCTAAAAGGCATGCGGTGTGAATGTCGTGTCCACACGCGTGCATAACGCCGTTATTTTTCGATTTGTATGGCAGGTTGTTATCTTCGGTAACAGGTAACGCGTCCATGTCGGCGCGCAGTGCAATTGTTTTTCCTAAGCCTTTACCGCCTTTTATTACGGCTAAAATGCCGTGTTTTGCTATGCCGGTTTTATGTTCGATACCCATTTGGGTAAGTTTTTCGGATACAAAAGCTGCTGTTTTTTCCTCTTCGAATGATAATTCGGGGTTTGCATGAATGTGCCTGCGGTATTCAATTATTTGGTTGTTATTTTTTTTGGCAAGGGCTAATATTTGTTTTTCGAAATCCATAATTAAACAATAAATCTAAATACAAAATAGTTTTTGCAAATGTTAAATATTAAAACGATAAAAGTAATTATTTGTGTTTTAAAAATCGGTGCAAAGCGATAAATAAAAAACACGTGGTAACATTCGCCCTCCATCGATACCCCATGCCCAATCGGTACGGATATAATAGCCAAGCAACCTTGAGCGCAGGCCAAAGCCAACGCCTGCAACAACTGGCGAGCGTTTTCGGTCGATAATTACAGTAATAGGGGGTGTGTGAATAGGTTGATAATCGTAAGCATTTACTGCGTTTGCCGGATTAAAGCCATTCCATGCCGAACCTGCATCGGCAAAGCCAACTATCATAAAATTGTTTAAAAAATCGTTATTAATTGGGCGGTTAAAAAGATAACGCACAACTGGCCAGCGTAATTCAATGTTAGCAACAGCAAAGCTGTTGCCATTGCGCACGTTTTGTATAAAGCCGCGCATGTTTGTAGCCACGGCCTGGTAAACCCAATTTTTTTCGGTGTTAATGTTTGTCGAGTTGTCGAAAGTTGGGTTTGTTTGCGAAAAGTTCATCCAATTGTCAACGCCGCCTAAATAATAAATTAGCAATGCATTACCAAACGATGTGCTTGCCGCTATACGCGATGCCAGTATAAAGTCGCGGTGTATGGGTAAATAATAGCGGGCATCGGTGCCAACAACAAATAAATGTTGATTGCTACCGCTGCCAAGTTTGGTATGGTACTCGGCAAAAGTTTTAACGCGGCCGCCGTCTAACAAGTTAAGTGCTATGTTACGGGTGTTGTCAAAAATATACTCGCCTTTTATTCCTGTCCAAAGTTTTGTTTCGTTGGGTTTGTTTAGCGATGTTTGGTCAATTGATTTATATATTTTTTGGTCGAGCCTTAACGATGCTGTTGCCCTAAAACTATGAATTTGTGTAATAGGGTATTTAAACCTTGCCATAAGTTCGTTTGTAAAAATTTTGGCGTAGTAATCGTTGTCGGCACTTTCAAAAACCTGTCGGTGGTAAATATATTGTTTGTCGAGCCGGGTTTTAAGGTTTTCGACACTTAAAAGGTACTCGTTCGACTCAAAGTCGATGCTAAACCGAATACCGCCGGTAATTTTGTAGTCTTCGAACAAATCGATAGCACCAATTTTTGTTAACACGTTAAAGCCCGGGTTAAAATAAAACGCGCTGCCGGTAAATGCCTGGTACGATTCGTTCATAAAGCCAAAGTCGACCTGTGTTACCAATAAGTTAGAGTAAAAATTTGTAAAGTAAACCAATTGTTTAGGAAGTTTAAAAACCGGGCTTTGTCCGCTGTTGTCAAAATAGTACGAGCTTTTCTCGATATCAAAAACATAATTATTAATGTCAATTAAGCTGTCGGTAAGGTTAAACAAAAGGCTGTTTGTTGTATCGCGCTGGTAGCGACGGTTTATCATGTCGCGGTAAATACTGTCGGTGGTGTTTTTTTCGATAACATAACTTTTAAACCACGAGTCGTTTGGGTTATTATTATTGTTTATTAATGCCGGGTTTATTTGTTGGGTAAAAAGGGTGAACCGTTTACTGCCTTGTATTATTTTAGTGTGCTCGTTCCTGAATGGCGAGTAATGGTAGTATTCAATATTGTATGGGTAATTTGTTATAAGGTTTTGTTTTGTTGTAACCCGGTAGTGTACAGCCGTGTCGATGTAGTTTATTACGCTGTCGAATTTGGCATGTGCCAGGTTTATTATGCCATTTTTATTGGTAAGATAAAAATACTGGTCGTTTTTATGAGCTATTGGCAAATAGTCGTTGTCGTGATACGAGTTTGTGAGCCGCTCAAGTTGCCCGTTTTGTTTTTTTGTTTGGTAAACAAAAATATCATAGTTGTTTTGAATTTTTGCCGATGTTCCTTTTGGAAAATCTAATTGTGTTGTTTGTCGGTTCGATGCAAATACAATTTTGTTTGTTTGCGCCGAGTAACGAGGGTTAATGTCGTCGGCAATGTCGTTGGTAAGTTTTGTAAATGTTGATGCAACTGTTGAGTATAAATAAATATCGGTATAGCCATTGTCAACAGCCGACATAACAATCTCCTGGCCGTTTGGCGAGTAAGCAAAATCAAGTATCTTGTTTACAACAAAAAGCTCGCGCACAGTGTGTTCTTTGGTTTCAAGGTGGTACATATCCATAAAAATACTGCCTTTGTGCTCGTATATGCTTGTTAACAATTCGCCTGTAGGATGCCATTCGATAAGCGGGTACGAGTAGTCGGTAATTTGTTCGAGCTTGTGCCCGCGGGCAGTAACGCGTTTTGTTTTGTTGGTTATTGTGTTGTATAAAAATATTTTATAACGCCCGTCGCGGTTGCTTGTGTATGCAATGTACTGGCCATTTGGCGACATTTTGGCCTGGGTATAAATTGTTTTTTTATTAGTTTTTTTTCCAAAGGTTGTTTCGTTGTCAATACTTTGGCGGTTCTCAATATCGTTTTTATATCGCGACTCGTTATAGTAAAACCAATCGTTCAAAATCTCTTTAAGAGGTGTGCCCAGCACGTATAAAAAGCCGGCTTCAACGTTTTTTGTAATGCGGGTCATGTACACAATGTTTGTTACAATTTCGCGGCCATAAGTTTCGGTAAGGTAACGCCAAAACGAGTGCCCGGCATATTTAGCGTCGTTACCGTGCAGGCGGTGTATTTTCTGGTATTTTTTTGTAACAATTCCTTTTTTAATAAAATTCTCGGTTTGGGGGTCGGTGTCGTATGCCATAAACGATATAAGCCCCGGGCCAAACCACTCGGGCAGGTTTAACAAAGTCGACGACGATACGCGGTCGCGAAAATTGCCTCCGTATAACATTTCGTTAAATAAAACTTCGGCAATAGCCGATTTTATTTGCCTGTTAAGCTTAATGTGGTCGCCCTCGTAATATAAAAAAACTTTATTGTCGATAATTCGTGTTACCCCGCCAATATTGTATTCGTCGTTACCCGACACTAACCCAATATTGCTTTGCCTAAACTCCGACAATTTGTTGTAAACAATAAAAATTATGCGCCGTTGTAAAATCTCTTCGAGCATGTACTCGGTGTATTCAATTTCGTGCATTGCATACTCCGACACGTACTCGGCAATTTTTTGTCCATCGACATAAAAATAAGTATCGAATTTTGGAAACCGGTAGTATTGCCACAAAAAGTCGTTATACTGAACCCGGTTTTTGCCAAATGTCATTTGATGCCCGTTATAAAACTGCGCGTTAAGTTGAATTGTATTAAATAAAATTACAATCAGGGTAGCAGTTTTAAATATTTTATTTTTTTGGGGCATACAATAATTCTGGTAATAAAATTTATATAGGTTTGTTAAATCGTTGTTTAACAGCCTCGTACATTAGTATCGATGCTGCCACCGATACATTTAGCGAGCCTATTTGGCCTAAAATTGGTATTTTAACCAAAGGTTCGCAAATGCGCAGAACCTCGTCCGACAGGCCGGTATCTTCGGCACCCATAACCATGCAAACAGGAGTAGTAAAATTGTGGCCATAGTAGTAGTTTGCTGCTTTTTCGGTGGCACCAACTACAGTAAGCCCCGAAAGTTGCAGGTTTTGAAGTGCTTTTTTAAGGTTATTTACCCTGCAAACAGGTACTTTAAGCAGCGCGCCTGCCGACGTTTTTACAGCGTCGGAGCCAATTTGTGCCGAGCCTTTTTCGGGTATAATAATACCGTGCACGTTTGCACATTCGGCAGTACGTACAATAGCACCAAAGTTACGTACATCGGTAACTTGGTCTAAAGCTATAAAAAAAGGTGTTTCGCCTTTTTCAAATACCTGTGTAACAAGTTCGTCGAGTGGGGTAAATATTATTGGCGACACAAAGGCAATAACGCCCTGGTGGTTTTTGGCCGTAACGCGTGCCAGTTTTTCGTCGGGTACTATCTGATAAGGTATTTGCCTTTCTTTTATAAGGTCGGTAAGTTCTTTGGCAAGGTCGCCTTTAAGCCCCCGTTTAATAAGTATTTTGTCGATAGTTTTGTCAAAATTGACAGCCTCGATAACTGCACGGATACCGAATATGATGTCGTTAGTGTTGTTTGTTTGTTTTTGGTACATTTTAATTAAGGATTAAGTGAAAATACCCTTCCGTTTCGCCACGATTCAACAGCCGAGAACCATACACGGGCGTATAGTTCGGAGCGGTCGAGTATGTATGTGGTACCAAACAATGGGTGTGTTTCTTTATAAAAATAAAATTTCATCGACTCGTTACTGCCTTTGCCGTAATGCCAGTACTCGCCGTCGTTTTCGATACTAACGTGCGATGGAGCGCCGTAAATGGTGTACAACATACCGCGGTCGGTTTGCCAGCCTTCTTTATAATCGGTAAAGTAATAGTTGCTAAGTTGTACGCGGTTGTAAAAAACTCGTATTAGCTCGCGTGCTTTTTCGGGTTGGCCGGTTGTTTTTATCCAAAAAGTGTCGATAGCTTGTTTTGGGTTGTTCATTTTGTATAGTTCGAGCATCTCGTTTTCGGAACAAAGATACTGCAAAGGTTTTAACATTTGGTTAGTTGTTTTAATATATGGATAGTGTGGACCAAAAATATTAAAAGTACGGCCAATGCTTTTGTCGGGTGGTGTTATTACCAAAAGGGCAGGTTTGTTAAATGCGAATGTTTTATTTTGTATTTCGGTAATGTTAATTACCGAGTCGGGTGTGTAATTGTTGTAGTCAATTTTTTTCAGGTTGTCGGGTTCAAGTGCTACAGTGGTGTCGGCCGGGTAGCAAAATATTTTTAAAGGTTGGTTGTTGTAATAGTTGGCAGCAATTTTAAAAGTGTCGTTAACAATTGCATAATTGTAAAATAGTGGGGTGCCGTTTTTTGTAAGCACTGTAAACCTGTTTTGGGCGTTTTGCGTGCCGGTTTCAATTTCTAAAATTGTTGATACGGTGTTGTTTGCAAAATTATCGGTTAAAAATATTTCGATAATATTAATGCCGGGAGTGGTAAGTTTTATATTTAAAAAGCCTAAGTGCAAAGGCCGGGGTTTACCTTTTAGCTCGAGCCTTAATGTTGCGCTGTCGGTAATGTTAATTGAGCTGTAACTGTTTGTTACACGATAAAAAATTGTGGCACGCGCAATTTTTAGTGCCGAGTCGGTTTCTGATGTAACAAAGTTGAACTCTTTAGGAAAAAACCGGTAATATAGCCTGTAACTTGTATCGCTTTTTTGATAAACAAAATACTCGGGGTGCAAAAAGCTGCCGGCCGGGTTGTATTTAGCAGCAAGGTTTCGGTTGTCGACAGTATTGTAGGTTGTTTTACATGTCGATATAAATAATACAATAAAAACAATTATTAGTATTTGTGCCCACTTGTTTTGCATCGGCAAAATGTTTAAAACTAAGTTCAATAATATTAAAAATTAGTAACGCTAAAATAATTTTTGAAAGATAGTAATTGCCAAAATAGTATTTTAGTTATGCAAAAAAAATTATTGCTTTAGTATAACAATATTATAGGTAATTGACGAAAAATAAAAATGCAATTTTAGTGGTTATCGATAATGTCGGGGCTG
>CAZJCR010000036.1:8187-22878 GCA_964544385.1 uncultured Bacteroidales bacterium | reverse complement strand
GCAAGTATTGCTTTGGGTAAAACTTATGTTCTGGTTGGCTGTACCGCTGCTTTTATTTATGTTAACTGGAATTATCCTGAAAAAGATACAATTCTATCAAAATCAACCTATACCGTATAACATCTTATTTTTAAGTGCTATATTTTTATTGGCCATAAGTATAAAAGTGTTTCTGTTTAATTTGTTTATGGTTCCTTCTGGGTCAATGGAAAACACCATTATGCCGGGCGATCGAATTGTTTCTAACAAATTAGATTATGGGCCAGCGTTGCCGCAAACCCCTTTTGATATTCCCTGGATTAATTTATTATTTTATCTAAATAAAAAAAGCAGAGATCGTTTAGGTGAAAATTGGTGGCCTTATAAAAGATTAAAAGGCCTCACTACAGTTAAACATAACGATGTAGTATTATTTAAAATTCCATTAGATTTTGATCTTGTGTTGGTAAAAAGGTGTTCGGGATTACCCGGCGACAGCATCCAAATTAAAAATAACCGGGTTTTTGTTAATAACATACAGCAAAATACTAATTTCAATGTGAAATATTTACAAAAATTATACAGTCATAACAAAAAACAGGTTATTAGTGAGCTTGATAAAATTGGGGTAGGTACATTTTACGAGAACTTTAATGGAGATATTGAGGTAAGCACCAGCCCTTTAAATATTGATCTTATATCGAAAATTTATGGCGTTGACTCAGTTGAAAACTTTATTGCAGATACCTCAATTGTTTATCCATACTATACAAAACTAAAATGGACCCCCTATTGTTACGGACCAGTTTATCTGCCCCAAAAGGGCGATACGATTATACTTAACGAATTCAACTATTATGTGTATCGGCAACCCATAAAGTTGTTTGAAAATGACAGTTTAACCCTATGCTCCGATTCTGTATATGTAAATGGAACCTACCAGACCCAATATACATTTAAAAATAGTTATTACTGGATGATGGGGGATAACCGTAATTGTTCGGTTGATTCGCGCTATTGGGGTATGGTTCCCGAACATTTAATAATTGCAAAAGCATGGTTTGTCCTATTTTCAAAGAATAATGGTGATTATAATTGGTTTAGGTGTTTTAAAGCTATTCATTAATGCATGACAAAGAAACACATATCTCAATAAAATATAAATTATCCGATTACCCGGTAATTTTAACATTTATTGTACTTGCAATTTTAGGAATTGCAGTTTTACCCATACTTAACCTGAGTTTAAAACCTAACAGTACCTTAACTGAAATATCGATAAATTATTTCTGGCCAAATGCTTCAGCAAAAGCTATTGAATCAGAAGTTACCATGAAACTTGAAAGGCTTTTAAACAGTATTGGACAACTTACTGAAATTACTTCCGAATCAAAAAAGGGTTCTGGCTATATCAACCTGAAGTTCACAAAAGACAAACCATTGGAAATTGCAAAATTTGAAGTTGCCTCCATCATTCGTAGAGCCTATGCTGATTTTCCCAAAGATGTTTCATATCCATTTATAACTCTTGGTAATAGTGAAAATAATACACCCTTGCTAACTTATACTATAAGTGCTGCATCGAATACTAATGAAATTGCAAAAAATATAAAAGAACAACTTGAACCTAAAATAGCGCGAATAAAGGGAGTAAAATCAATTGAGCTTTATGGTGAAACTCCCTGGGAATTTGTAGTTGAATACAATCCAGAAAAGCTGGTTACATACAATATTTCTACAGAAGATATAATAAAGTCTTTAAACAATTATTTTGGAGATACCCCATTAGGATTTACCCAAGTTAATGCTGAAAATCAACATCAATTAAGGGTAATTTTACAATCATATCAAAATAATCTTAGCTGGCAAAATATCCCAATAAAAATCCATGGTGGAAGAATCATTCATCTAAATGATATTGCTCATATAAAATTCCAGGAAGAAAAACCACAAAGCTATTATAGAATTAATGGTCTTAATAACATAAACTTATTAATTTACCCTGTTAAAGGCAATAATGAAATAAAGTTAGCCAAAACGATAAAATCTGAAATATCAATTTTAACAGAGGAATTTCCATCTGGATATCAAATTGAATTAGCAAATGATGAATCAGAATATATAGCTAAAGAAATAAAAAAAATACTCATCCGCACGTTGGCCTCACTGCTCATACTGTTTGTTTTTGTTTATGCTGTTTCAAGGCAAATGAGCTATTTATTCATTATTTTTATAAGCCTGCTAATTAATTTATTGCTAGCATTCCTGCTATTCTATCTTTTTAAGATAGATATTCATTTATACTCTTTGGCAGGGCTAACCATTTCCTTCGGCATTATTATCGATAATAGCATCATTATGATTGAACATTATCGGCATTATAAGAATAGAAAAGTTTTTATTTCAATTCTAAGTGCTACATTAACTACAATTGGGGCATTAAGTTGTGTGTTTTTATTAAGCGATAAACAAAAACTAAACCTTGTTGATTTTGCATGGGTGGTTATTATAACGCTATCTGTTTCCCTATTGGTTGCCCAACTATTTATTCCATCATTGTTAAATTATTGGCCGGTAAAAACAAAAGTAAATAAGCGATATTTTAATCGTAAACGCTTAATTATTAATTTTAACCGGGTTTACTTTAAGTTATTATTAATTTTTAAGAAATTTAAGTGGGCAATAATTACTATTGCAATACTTGGTTTTGGTTTACCTTTTCATTTACTACCCAAAAAAATTGAAAATAAAACCCAATGGGGGAATATTTATAATGCTACATTAGGTAGTAACTGGTATCAATCGAAAATACAGCCTGTAGCCTGTAAGCTATTGGGTGGTACTTTGCGTTTATTTACCGAGTATGTGTTTGAAAGTTATAGTTATAGCGACCCTAAAGAAACAAAACTTTACATATTAGGAAAAATGCCTGAAGGGTGTACAGTTCACCAAATGAATCAAACTATTATTAAAATTGAAGATTTTTTAAACCAAGAGCCCGGTGTTCGTAAATTTATTAGTACTGTTAAAAGTTATGATTATGGATTAATTGAGATTTATTTTAAAGATTCTTATTCCAGTAGTTATCCTTATGTATTAAAAAGCAGACTTACATCAATGGCTATTAGCCTTGGAGGTGCAGACTGGTCAGTGTACGGCGTAGGACGTGGTTTTAGTAATGCTATTGGTAATGGGTTTAAACCTTACCGTATTTTATTGGAAGGATATAATTATAATATGCTTTACGGATGGGCCGAAAAATTTTGCGACACATTAAGCAAAAATAAGCGAATAACTGGTTTGGAAATAGGTAGTAAAATGAATTGGTTTGATACAGAAAATAAAACGGATTTTCTGTTGGATTTCAAGAACAGAGAACTTGCAACAAGAAATTTTGATATTACAACACTTTATGATAAACTATCGCAGCAGCTAGACCAGAGTTATGCAAATCCAATTATTTATAACAGTACCCTAACCAATATTATCATTAAGCCGGATAATGCAAATAATTATAATAAATGGTTACTTTTAAACCAACCATTACTCATAAATAACAAAACAACTAAACTACCAGAGATTGCTACATTAACAAAAAAAAAGGCAGGTAATAACATATTTAAAAAAAATCAGATATATCAGTTAAACATAGCTTGGGATTTTATTGGCCCAGCTGGCCTGGCTGAAAAAGTATTAAATAAGAATATTGATCAATTTAACAAGCAATTGCCTCTTGGTTTTAAAGCAAGTACTCAAAACTGGTTTGGTTGGGATGTAAAAAACAAAAGACAATACATGCTTATATTATTAACCATTATCATCATTTATTTTATTTGTAGCATTTTATTAGAATCATTCATATTGCCTCTAAGCATTATTAGTTTAATTCCCATTTCATTTATTGGAGTTTTTCTAACTTTTTATCTTTTCGATTTTGGTTTTGATCAGGGTGGATTCGCATCTTTTATCCTTTTAACAGGTGTTGTCGTTAATTCAGCCATTTATATCGTTAACGAATTTAATTTTTTAAGAAATACAAGAAAAATTGAAAATTCAAAAGCCTATATTAAGGCTTTCAATCACAAAATAATACCAATTTTCTTGACCATCATTTCAACTATGCTGGGTATGATTCCTTTTGTGTGGCTAGGGCAAGATGAGGCATTTTGGTTTTCTTTTGCTGTTGGTACTATGGGAGGTTTAATCTTTTCAATTATTGCTCTTTTAATATTTTTCCCTTTATTTTTAAAACTTAAATCCAATGAAAAGAAATAGTTTTTTTATTCTCTATATTTTATTATTCCATAAGATTATTGCGTTTAGCCAAAACAATACAGACACTGTTAATTTATCTTTAGATGAGGTTATAACTTTAGCTTGTGATAGTTCAATTTCTAGATTTATTGCAGATAATAGCCTTCTATCAGAATATTGGGTCTATAAAAATTATAAATCAGGTAAATTGCCAATGGTAGAATTTAATTCAACCGTTACGGATTTTAGTCGAAGTTACCAGCAGGAATATAATTTTACAGATAGTTCATATCACTATATAAATCAACAAACATTAGCTTCATATGCTAATATTGCTTTAACCCAAAGCATTACAAAAACAGGAGGAAAAATTTATATAGATTCGGACATTTCAAGGCTTGAAAATATAAAATCAAAATCTACTACTCAATATACAGCAACTTTGTTTAGAATAGGATTCTCCCAAAAAATATTCGGTTTTAATTCCCTGAAATGGGATGAGAGAATAATGCCATTAAAATATGAAAAAGCAAAACTTGAATTTATTAAATCTATTCAAGATATATCAACAAAAGCTATCGAATATTTTTTTAATGTTGCACATGCGCAGCTTGAGCTAGAAATTGCTTTACAATCATACGATGTTGCAAATTCTTTAGTGGTGATTGGAAAAGAAAGGTTTAGCATTGGAAGTATATTAAAAGAAGATTTAATCACCATGCAAATAGATTTAATCAATGCTAAAAATGAAGTATTAAAATCTAAACAAAATCTTGAAAATGCTGAAATCCAATTATTTTCACTTATAAGAATAAATAATTACAATAGCATTAATCTTATTATTCCAGATTCAATTCCCGAATTAAAAATAGACACTGAATTTGCTATTAATGCAGCCTTTGCTAATAATCCTGAAATAATCGATAATATGAAAGTAATCATTGAAGCAGAGCGTGATATAGAAGAAGCAAGGTTTAATAAAAAATTTAAAGCTGAATTAAATTCCAGTTTTGGATTAAACCAATCAAGCTCAATGTTTTATGACTCATTTAAAGCTCCAACTGATCAAGAAATGATAAATATTTCACTTACTATACCAATATTAGATTGGGGAATATCAAAACGGGCATATGAAATTGCTAAAAAACAACGTGAAATTACGCTCCTCTCAATAGGACAAAAAGAAATTGATTTTCGGAAAAATGTATTGGCATCCATAACAAGTTTTAATTTGCAAAACAATATTGTAGATGGAGCAAAACAGGTAAATAATTTAGCTAAAGAATCATATGAACTTACATTAAATAGGTTCAAAATAGGACAAGCTGATATTACAAAATTAAAATTAGTAAAAGATTATTATACGAATTCGCAAATTAATTATTTAATATCTATAAAGGATTTCTGGCAAAAATTATTTGAACTCCAAAAGGTTACACTATTCGATTACAGAAAAAATCAAGGTTTAACTTCTGAATTTGAAGAATATTTTGAGTTGAATTTAAATTAATATAGAAAACAACAATAATTTTTGCAATATTGAACTGAAACAGAAGCAGGCTCTGCTGAGTAGCAACCTGTCAGGGATAAGTTCACCCGACGAAGTATTATTAATTAGGCCATATTAAGTTATTAAAAACTATTTAATAATATCGAAACTAATTGTTATATCATCAATGGGCCAATTGCCTTCGTCGGTTTTTACCGCAGCTATACTGTCAATAATATTAAGCCCGTCGATAACCTGGCCAAAAACGGTATGTTGGCCATCGAGATGTGGTGTGCCGCCAATAGTGCTATATATTTTTTTATGTTCGTCGCTAATTTTCAAACCGTATTCAAGTTCGGCACCTAATAATTGGCCCTGGTTATAAACGGTGCCTTGTACAATAAAAAAATCGAACGACGATGAGTGTTTTTCGTCATTGTCTTTATATTGGCGAGCCATGCTTAAAGCCCCCTTTTTATGAATATTTGCAGTTCTAAATTCGGCAGGTATTGTGTATTTGCCCATGTTGTTTTTTATCGATAAACGTTCCCAGTCGTCGTTATCACCACCTTGTATCATAAAATTGTTTACAACGCGATAAAACATTGTGCCAGTATAAAAATTGTTTTTTATTAATCGTATAAAATTAGCCCTGTGTAACGGAGTGTTTTTGTATAGTTCAATAGTCATTGTACCCTTGGGTGTAATTAGCTTTACAATTGTTTCGGGGTTTTCGTTGCCGTATTTTGTTAATTGTGCAACTACATTATGGTTGGTAAGTTTAATTAATTTATCTGTTTTTTGGGGTTTTATTTTTTTTGTGTTTTTAGCAATAGTAGTTTTTTTATTAATTGTACTATTGTCGGTATTATTGTTTTTTTTGTTTTGATGGCACGAACATAGAGCCATTAATAATATTATACAAATATTAAAAAGCCTGGCGGTATTTGTCATCGTCGTCGTTGTTTAAAATATTAAGGTAGCTTGTATAACGGCTTTGGCTTATTTGACCCAATTCAACAGCTTTTTTAACTGCGCAGTCGGGTTCGTGGTTGTGGGTACAATTATAAAACCTGCAGTTTTTTAATACATTGAACATTTCAGGAAAAAAATACGATATTTCGTTTTTTTTCATATCAATAACCCCAAAGCCTTTTATACCCGGTGTGTCAATAATATATCCGCCAAATGTAAGTTCGTGCATCTCGGGGAATGTTGTTGTGTGTTTACCTGCCTCGTGGTATGTCGATATTTCGAGTGTTTTTAGGTTAAGCCCGGGTTCAATAGTGTTTACTAATGTCGATTTGCCAACACCCGAATGTCCCGAAATAACGCAGGTTTTATCTTTAAGTATATCTTTAAGCTGGTTAATTCCTAAACCGGTTTTAGCCGAAACGCTTAAACACTGGTAGCCAATATTTTGGTATAAGTTAATAAGGGCGTCCATTTCGTCAATTAGTTCGTTGTTGTAAAGGTCGGTTTTATTAAAAACAATAACTGAGTTTATTCGGTAAGCCTCGGCCGACATTAAAAACCTGTCGATAAATATAGTATAGGTTTTTGGGTTTGCCAATGTTACAACAAGTATAGCTTTATCAATGTTTGCGGCAATAATATGTGCTTGTTTCGACAGGTTAATTGATTTGCGTATAATGTAGTTGCGGCGCTGGTGAATGTTTGTAATAATACCCTGGCCTGTTTTGTTGTCGATAGTATAATCTACAATATCGCCAACAGCAACCGGATTTGTTGTTTTAATGCCTTTTAACCTGAATTTTCCGCGTATTTTGCAGTCAATACTTTGGCCATTATCAGGTTTTACTTTGTACCAGCTTCCGGTTGATTTAATTACTATTCCCGATTCCATAATTTTGTATTGTGTACAAACCTAATTGTTTTTATTATATACCGCAAATCAGAATTTTTATTTGAGCAAACTGCTCAATTTGGGTAATAATTAACAAGTTAAAAATAAAAAAAGCTGTTAATTATAACAGCTTTTTAAATTTATTTTATAATTAAATTATAATTATTTGGCATCTAAAAAGCCAACCAATATCGAAACACAACCACTTTTATAAAGCTCGCCGGTCGATGTTTCGGGAACGCTAACTTCAACAACAAGTTGTTGGGTAGTATTTGTGTGGAAATCCCAGGTATCGGTCATATTATGGTCTTTGTTCGAGAATATTTCGGTGCCTTTGGTGTCGGTAAGCCTAAAATGAACTTTGCCTAATTCTTTAGCAGCACAAACTACTATGCGGTAATCTTGGTTACTGTAAAATGTTAACATAAGTTCGGCCATGTCGCCCTCGTTTAAAACTGCACTATTAAGTTGACCGTTATAAATGTAAGGGTCGAGTTTGGGTTTACATTCGTTTTTGGTGAAAGTATTACATTGTGCTGTTGCATGGTTAATGCTTAGGCCAATTATTGTAATAATTAAAACAGATTTTAATACCGCTTTCATATTGTGTAAAATAATTAATTTTTAAATTTAATAATTAACTGATAATAATTGCACGTATTTTACCAATCAATTTTTTTAGTTCGTCAATTTGGGCTTTGTTAATTGTAATTTCCGATTTGTTATCGATAGTTGTTATTTGCGATTCGTGGTCGGTAACTACGCTTGACGATTGAGTGCTGATGTTTATTTGGTTGTATATATTTTTTATTTCGTCGAACGATGGGTATATTTTTTCAACAATAGGGTCGGTTTTGTATTGTTCGAGTAATTGTATAAGGTTGTTTATTGAGTATTTTTGTTCGGCTATACGGTTAATAACGTCAGTATTGTCGAAATTGGCAATGTTTAAGGCTATGTATAAACCCTCAACCCAACCACCAACAAGTATAAATGTTGCGGTCATATCGCGTTCGTTTTCTTTTAAATAACCGTCGGCATTAGCGTACGAGTCGGCAATAATTTGGAATATACTGTCGCGGTTTTCAATTTGTTCTTCAATGCGGTTTATTGTTTCGGCACCGTCTTCTTCGGGTATTTGCAGGCGTTCGGTAATTTTACGGATAACCGACAGGTAACTAATTGCCTCTTGAAGTTGGTCGTAAATACGGCAATAGCAAAGGTCGGTGCCGTAAATGCCAAAATTAAATGCTAAACTGCCCGAGGTTGTATATTTGTCGACATTTATTACCGGGTTTAAAAGGTTTTTGTTAAAGGGCAGGTCGCTTTTTAATACTGTTTGGGTAAGTTCAACTGGCGAGGGTAAATTTAAAAAGATTTTTTTTACTGTTTTTTCGGGTATTTCGGTTTCAATTTCGTTGTCAATTTCAATTTTTACATCTTTTGGTTGCCTGTTTTGGCACGATGTTACCACAGTTACTACTGTAATTATTAAAAATAAGTGGTAAAAGTATTTCATTGTTTTAGTTTTTTGGTATTATAATGCAAGCTTTATTGTTTGTTTTGACTTTTGTTAGTATTGTTTAAGTTGTAGTTTTTGTTATTGTTATGCTGTTTTTAAGCAATTAAAATTTTAAATAATAATAATTTTGGTTTAAAACCGGTATTAATTATTCACTGTTTTCAAAATTAAGTAATTAAATGGTTTTTCAAATAAAATTTAACAATTTTAGTTGTGTTAGACTTTTATTAGGCAAATTTTGTAAAATACTGTAAATGTTTTTATAAAAATATAAATAAAAAAACCGTCTCATGGTTTTGTTTGAGACGGTTTTATATAGTATTCCGTATTGAGCTATTTGCTTAAAAAACTATTTTGCTAAAGCAGCTACCCCTGGCAAAACTTTACCTTCGAGAAACTCGAGCGATGCCCCGCCACCTGTCGAAATGTGGCTCATTTTGTTGGCTAAGCCACTTTGGTTAACGGCAGCAACCGAGTCGCCACCACCAATTATCGATATTGAATTTGAATCGGCAACAGCCTGGCAAACGCCAAAAGTGCCTTTTGCAAAGTTAGGCATTTCAAAACAGCCCATTGGTCCGTTCCAAACAATTGTTTTAGCATTGGCTATCTCGGCCGAGTACAATTTAATAGTTTCGGGACCAATGTCTAAAGCCATGCGTCCTTCGGGTATTTCAATGCCAACAATTTGTATATCAGCATTATTGTCGAATTTATCGGCAGCAAGGTTATCAATAGGCAATAAAAACTTTACGCCTTTGGCAGCGGCGTTGGCTAAAACTTGTTTGGCGGTTTCGATAAGGTCGTTTTCAACTAACGAGTTACCAATGTTATGGCCTTGGGCTTTTAAAAATGTATATGCCATACCACCACCAATTAAAATTGTGTTTACTTTTTCGATTAGTGATTTTAAAACCTCGAGTTTGCCCGAAACTTTTGCACCACCAACAATTGCAACAAAAGGCCTTTCGGGGTTTGCAACAGTATCGCCCAAAAATTTTATCTCTTTTTCTAAAAGAAAACCAGCCATTTTATTGTCGGTATCAAAATAGTCGGCAATTAAAGCTGTTGATGCGTGTGCACGGTGTGCAGTTCCAAAAGCATCGTTAACGTATACGTCGGCTAAATTTGCTAATGCTTTAACAAATGTTTTTTGCGACTCTTTAACTTTTGCTTTTCCTTCTTTTTTTTGTTCGTCGGTGGCCTCTTCGCCTAAATGGTATGGTTTGCCTTCTTCTTCTTCGTAAAACCTAAGGTTTTCAAGTAATAAAACTTCACCTGGTTTTAAAGCTGCTGCTTTTTTCGAAACCTCTTCGCCTATAACTTCGCCGGCAAAAATAACTTTTTTGCCTAAGTTTTTTTCTAACGATGCAAGTACATGCTTCATCGAGTATTTGTCTTGTTTTTTACCATCGGGCCTGCCAAGGTGCGACATTAAAATAGCCGAACCACCATCGTTTAATATTTTGTTAATGGTTGGTAATGCACCTACAATGCGTGTTTCGTCGGTAACCTCGAATGTTTGTTTGTTTAATGGCACGTTAAAGTCGACGCGCACAATGGCTTTTTTGCCTTTAAAATTATACTCGCTAATTTGTTTCATTTTATATAATTTATTGTTTGTTAATACAAAATTGTTTGTTGTTTTTAAGGGACAACAAATATAAAAATTTGACTAATACGATTGTCATTTATTTGTAAAATATATACCAAAATTGGGCAATCGTTTGCAAAGCTATTAGCTTGTTTTTGTGGTAATTATAAGTATTAACCTTATTATTATAACTTTTTTGAATAATGTAATATAAATTATCGATACCTATGTTAACATTTTTATCGTTCAATTATTTAAATTTACCCTTAATATGGATACTATAGTAATATATTGCAACCCTTACGATGCTAATAAAACCGGCACTCTAGTTACTTTTGTTATAAATAGCCTTAACTATGTAAAAAAAACATTTGTTGTGTATAACATTGTTGGCGATGTTTTTACCCCCCATTTATTAACTACCGACCAGGTTGATTTACCAGGTGTTGAAACTGTTTACAATACTATCGAAAAAATAAAGGGTCAAATTGCAGCGTGTAAACAAATTGTTTTTGTTTTTCCACGCTATTGGGCAGGCTTTGGAAACTATGTTAAACGGTTTATGGACAAAGTATTTTTAGGACAGGGTGAGAGTAATAGTATTTTTACTTTTAACAAAAAACTTAACGATAAAAGTGTTTTAATAATAACTTCGTTGCAGTTTAGTCAATTGTTTTCAATATCGAATGTTGATGGTTTAAATTTTAGCAACTCGTTTACATTTAGTATATTAAAGCTTTGTGGCATACGTAATATAAATTGGGTAAACACAAACCAGCGTAACAAAAGGGTAAGGAAAAAAATTGACAACAAATTTGAAAAAGCACGGCAGTTGTTACAAACCCTATAAATTATTTAATTAAATTATATGAATAAAACTGAACCACATATTATAATTATTTTTGGGGCATCGGGCGACCTTACCAGGCGAAAACTTATTCCAGCCTTGTTTTTACTTTATAGCAAAAAACTATTACCAAATAATTTTTTTATTTTAGGCACTGGCCGTACAAATTACACGCTCGACGAGTTTAAAGAACGATTAAAGCCTTTTTTAAAAAACGAGAAAGAAAAAACTCCCGAAGTACTCGAAAAGTTTTGCAAATACGTTGGATATAAGTCAATAGATACCGATAATGTTGATAGTTATGTTGAACTAAAACACGAGCTCGATATTATTCGAAAAGAAAAAGCAATACCCGAGAATTACATTTACTACTTGTCGACACCGCCCACTATGTACGAAAAAGTTGCCCAAGGATTAAGTAAGGCAAGGCTTAATGTTGAAAATGGTGATAAAAACTGGAAACGTATGATAATTGAAAAACCTTTTGGTGTTGATTATCAAACAGCAAAATATCTTAATAAAAAACTTTTAAGTTATTTTAGTGAGCACCAACTTTATCGTATCGACCATTACCTTGGAAAAGAAACTGTACAAAACATACTTGTTACACGATTTGCAAACGGAATTTTTGAGCCACTTTGGAACAGGAATTTTATACATCATGTTGAGATTACAGCAGCCGAAAGTTTAGGCGTTGAGGGTCGTGGCGGTTATTACGACAACTCGGGCGCTTTACGCGATATGGTGCAAAACCACTTGTTACAACTTGTTGGCCTTATTGCAATGGAGCCCCCAACAATTATACAATCGTCGTCGATACGCAACGAAACGATGAAGGTATTGCAATCGCTTAGGCCTATTGACCAAAACGATGTTGAAAAATACGTTATCAGGGGACAATATACGCCGTCGAAAATTAAAGGCGAGTGTATTAAAGGTTACCGCAAAGAGCCTGGTGTTAACCCAAATAGCCGTACCGAAACTTATGTTGGAATGAAATTTTTTATCGATAACTGGCGCTGGAGCGATGTGCCTTTTTATATACGCACTGGTAAACGTTTGCCTACAAGGGTTACCGAGGCTGTTATACACTTTAAAAAATCGCCGCACCATTTATTTGTTAACCAAAAAAACACAATAAATACGCATAACCAAATGGTTATGCGAATACAACCCGACGAGGGTCTTTTGGTTAAATTCTCGATGAAAGTACCGGGCCACGGGTTCGAGGCGCAAATTGCAAATATGGATTTTCATTACTCCGATTTTCAAACCGACGATTTACCATCGGGTTACGAGCGTTTGTTACTTGACTGTATGCAGGGCGATTCGACATTGTATATTCGTGGCGACGCTGTTGAACAGGCATGGCAGTTTGTGCAGCCAATTTTAGATGCATGGAAAAATAAACCCGAAATACCTGTTTACGGATACCCTGCCGGTTCGTGGGGTCCCGAAAATGCCGATTTATTAATTGAGGAGCCCGAGTTTACATGGCGGTACCCTTGTAAAAATTTGAGCGACGACGGTGAGTATTGTGAACTGTAAATTATTTAAAGCCACGAACTGGTTTTTCGAAATGTATTTGTATTATGATAAATAAAATTGTATTTAGTACCGATATTGATATTGCAAGTCATGTTGCCGAACAAATAAAAAATATTAGTAATAATTCATCAAAAAAAATAAACATTGCAATTTCGGGCGGTTCAACTCCAAATGTGTTGTTTAATTTGTTGGCAACCGGGTATGCAACAAAAATTGAATGGAGTAAAATAAACATTTTTTGGGTCGACGAACGCTGTGTATCGCCCGATAGTAGCGAGAGCAATTTTGGTAATGCTAATAAATTGTGGTTGTCGAAAGTTGATATTCCTATCGAAAATATACATCGCATTTATGGCGAAAACAATATTGATGCTGAGGTTATAAGGTACACTAATGAAATAAAAAAAACTATATCAACACAAAATGAAATACCGTGTTTCGACATAATTTTGTTAGGCATGGGCGATGATGGTCATACAGCATCAATTTTTCCGCCATCGATAAACCTTATAAAATCGGAAAAAATTGTTGAGGCAACTGTAAACCCGTATAGTAATCAAAACCGAATAACGCTTACAGGTAAAATAATTAATAATGCCAGCATGGTTTGGTTTTTAGTAACTGGTAAAAACAAAAAGCCGGTGGTTAAACAAATATTCGAAAAAAAAGCAGGGTATTTAAATTACCCTGCTGCAAATATATCGAATATGCGAAATGGCTTGTATTGGTTTTTTGATAGCTACGCTGCCCCCGACAACTAATTTGTTTTTTGCAAAATAGTTTGGTATTTGTTATTATTAAAAACCATTAAAGCCGAATCAATCGCGGGGTCGTCGATAAGAGCCGATTGTGCGCGTCCTTTTTGATAATAATAGCGGCTAACAATTTCGTCGTGTAATAGAAGGCTAATTTCGTCGCGGAACATTTTTAAGTCTTCGTTTTTATCGTGTGCAAGTTTTGTGCGCAATTCGGTTAATAAGTTTCCTACTTTATCCTGATACCGGTCGTTTTTAACAGCTTCTTCAAGGTTGTTTATAATTTCTTCGCTTTCGAGCGTATAATCAAATGTTTTGTCGCTTAAAAAGGCAATAAAATCGTTATAAATGCTATCGTTAATTTTAAAATTACCTGGCAAAGCAATCGAGTCGTTTTTCGATTCAAAGTATGTAGCATAATCAAAAATAAGGTTTTTAGTATATAAACTAATTGATATGTTGCTCATCTCTTTAGGTTCAATTAAAATATCGGGTAAAACACCTCCACCGTCAAAAACTTTACGTCCGCCTTTAGTTTTAAATTCGGTAATAAGCGAATCGGGCACGCGTCCAACACTGCCATCATCGTTTCGGTGCGAGTAATCGAGAGCCTGTATGCACCTGCCGCTTGGTATATAGTATTTTGCTGTTGTTAATTTAAGTTTAGTATTGTAGCTAAGGTCGCGTGTTGTTTGTACCAACCCTTTACCAAAAGTTCGCGATCCAATAACTACACCGCGGTCTAAATCTTGTATAGCTCCCGACACAATTTCCGAAGCCGATGCAGAGCCCCTGTTAACTAGAACAACAACAGGTATGTTTAAGTCAATAGGGTC
>CAZJCR010000036.1:0-8177 GCA_964544385.1 uncultured Bacteroidales bacterium | reverse complement strand
CGGTTCCATTGTTTAACTTTACCTTTAGTGCTAACAATTTCCTGGCCTTTAGGCAAAAACAGGTTCGACACGTTAACCGCTTCATGTAAAAGGCCACCTGGGTTTCCACGTAAATCAAAAACAAGATTTTCCATAGCGTGGTTGTTTTTTAAGTCGAGTAATGCCTCTTTTACTTCGTTGCTGCAGTTTTCGGTAAAGCTGTTTAGCCGTATGTAACCGGTATTGTTGTTCAACATTCCGTAATAAGGAACACTTTTTATCGAAATTTTTTCGCGTTTAATGTTAAAAGTTAAAAGTTTGTCGTTATTGCCACGTTTTACGGCAATTTGTAAAGGGGTATTAGGGTCGCCTTTTAATAGTTCGCTAATTTCGTCGCTGGTTTTACCTTTAGTACTGTTACCATCAATTTGATAAATAGTGTCGCCGGCTTTAAGCCCGGCTTTATGTGCCGGAAAACCTTCGTAAGGTTCGGCAACCATAACGTAATTGCCGGCTTGCCTAATTAATGCGCCAATACCGCCATATTTTCCGGTTGTCATAAACCTAAAATCTTCCATTTGCGATTCGGGTATATAAACGGTGTAAGGGTCAAGGGTTTCGAGCATTTTGTCGATGCTGTTTTTTACAAGTTGTCCCGGGTCGGTTTCGTCAACATAATAAAGGTTTAGTTCCCTAAAAAGGGTATGATAAATATCGAGGTTTTTTGCTATTTGAAAATTTTTGTCGTCAAAATTTATAAAACCTATCGATATAGCACTGATTACTATTAAAATAAGTAATCCTAATTTGTATTTTTTTATAGTCATAATTTAATTTTTCGAAAATTTGTGCAATTTAAATTTTATAAATAAAACTCATAATATAATATCGATATTATTCGATAGCTTAGTAAAAAGTTGTTTAATTTTTTTGTCAATATTGTTGAAAGTTTCAACTTGATTGTATGAATAAACAATCATAATATTTAAGTTGATGTTTTTATCGTTAAGTGCGTTGTATAAAATGTTTTTGTTAAGCCTGTAGGCTTCGCGCATTAAACGTTTTATTCTGTTTCGTGTAACTGCCAGTTTAAAATTACGTTTCGATACTGTTACTCCTGCCTTTATACTAAAAGTTTCGTTACCGGGTATAATATTGTAATATATTTTAATCGGAAAAAGTTTTATGCTTTTTCCGTTTTCGAATATTAGTTCAATTGTTTTGCGGCTTTTTAACTTTTCGTTTTTGTTAAACGTGAGTTTTGTTAAGTTGCTTTTTTGAGTTTGCATTAATTGCTTTTTGTTGCAAATATAACTTATAAAATAAATAGCTGATTAAAAAAAGTAACCCCCCAAAACCATATTAGGTAAAGGGGGGTATAATAAAATATTTTAAGCAAACGATTACATGTTATGCTATTTTTTTAAGTTTTTACAGCTATTTTTGATAAATTGGTCTAAAGCCATTGTCATTGATGGGGCTTCGGGTATTGGAGCCTGAATATCGAGCCTTAAATTTGAATCGATAACTGCTTTTGCAGTTGTAGGACCAAAAGCTGCAATAATAGTTTCGTTTTGTTGAAAATTAGGAAAGTTTTCAAGTAACGATGATATACCCGACGGACTAAAAAATACTAAAATGTCGTAATTAAAATCGGGCAACTTGCTCATGTCGTTAGTAACAGTTTTGTACATAATGGCAAGCTTGTGTTTAATACCTTTTTTTGCGAGTTTATCGGGTATTTCTTGTTTGTGTTTGTCGCTAAGCGGGACAATAAATTTTTCGTCTTTGTGTTTTTCAATAAGCTCAATAAGCTCATCAAATGTGTTTTGACTGAAAAATACTTTTCGCTTACGGTAAACAATATACTTTTGTAAATAAAAAGCCGTAGCCTCCGATATGCAAAAGTATTTCATTGTTTCGGGAACAACAATACGCATCTCTTCGCATAACCTAAAAAAATGGTCGATGGCTGTACGGGCTGTAAAAATTACAGCAGTATAATCTAAAATGTTTATTCGTTCTTTGCGGAAGTCCTTGACATCAACGCCTTCGATTTGAATAAACGGCCTGAAATCTATCTTTAAATTGTATTTTTCTGCCAAATCATAGTATGGCGATTTTTCAGATGATGGTTCAGGCTGGGATACGAGAATTTTTTTAATTTTCAACTTTCACTCTTTTTCGTTGCACACCAAATATTTTACCAATTCATTGCTACATGTACAATTGGTACAATTGATACAGTACCAAAACTGGTAAAATTTCCAGGGCACAAAGATATAAAATCAAATATAAAATTGAAAGCCTATTTTTTATTCCTATAATAATTCCTCGAAAAAGAATAAGTATATATGTTAGTGCTATTAAACAAAAACCTATGGTAAATAACCATGGTACAATTTTTAATGATACAAATGGAAGTATCGATACTATTGGTAAAAGTATGAAAGCAAGCATTTTACAATAAAGGTAAAAGCAATTATTATATTCGGACAACCTGCCTTTGTGTAAAAATATTACATCGATAATTTTTATTACTACACTTTTTGATACTAATAATATTATTAGTATTGCTAATATAAAAAAGTAGCGTATTATATTATTGTGGCCGTAAATGCTAATTTTGTTATAGTTTATCCATTGGTAAATGAAAAGGCTTGTGGTTAAAAAAAAGAAAATATCCATAAACCTGAACACCCGGCTACGTGTAACATTTGCTTCGCTGGTAAGGCGGCTTGCCGCAAATCTGTTAAATATTGCCTGCGAAACTGCTTTTATAAAACGGTTATATCCTATTTTTATCCATATAAAAAATATTAACAGTAATATTATTATTATTAGCATACTGTCGGTTTGCGTAAAACCGCTTTTTGAGCCAGTTTTTATTTTGGCTTTTTTGCTTATGTATGTTTGGTAAAGATTTGTTTGTTTTTTGGGTTTGGCAATTATATGTTTTTTTTGATTTGTTTGCGAAATATTATTGTTTTGGTTTAAAATGTTTTGTGCTGGTTCAATAATATTTGTTGAAAACTGGTTAGTAATTTGTTGCCCGTTTAATTCGAATTTGCCTGTTAAAACGTTAAATGCCGGGTAATTGGCGGTATCGGTAACCTCGATAAATGGTTTAACTTTAATAATAGGTATAGGTTTTGGTGTCGACAGACGGGTAGTGTCAATTTTTATTTCGCGTATTTCTCCTAAGCTAATATTTTGACGTTCAATTTGGATACTCGCGTCGTTTTTGGGCAAACTTACCTTTTGGGTTGTGTCTTGTAAAGCTATATTGTTTTGTTCAAAAATCATATCAGTTGTTTTAATACCTTTTATTGACAAAAATATTATATTGTCTGGAACTCATTGTTATTATAACCACTATTTTATCGATATATTAAAATTTAGTATTGTATTATAGCAATTGAATAGTTAAAGATAAAATTTACAAGGCAAAATAAGTGTTTTTTATTAGGTTTGCGTTTTAAATAAAATAAATGTAGGTTTGGTTTGATAAATTATATTGTATGCAAAAATTGTTATTTATTATAGTATCGGTTTTATTGGTAGTTGGTTGCGTGCCAAGCCGTCAGTTTCAGGAGCTTAAAGATAAAAACTCTCAGACAGTTGCCGAGCGCGATACTTTAAAGAGTAAAAACCAGGAACTTGTTGTGCAAAATACCGAACTCGAAGCTAAGCTTGAGGAGCTTAATAAACGTTTCGACAAGTTTGCTGTTGAACACAGTAGCGTTAAAGATTCGGCGGCTTTTTATAAAAGACAGTTTTTGGTACACCAAAAAATGTACAACGATATGTCGGCAATACACAATAAAAATTCGCAAACCCGCGATGCCGAAACCGTGAAATTATTAGCCGAATTACAAATAACAAAAGAGGGTTTGTTACAGCAAGAGGTTGAATTAAAAAAACTTGAAAAAAGCCTTGAAAAAAAACAAACCGAACTTGATGAGCGCGACATAATTATGGCTGCGCTCGATTCGGTTTTAAACAGCCGCCGTCAGGAGCTCGATACACAAATGAAAAAGGTGGCCGAACTTGAACATATTTTGTTTTTAAAAGACTCGGCAGTAAATACGCTTAAAACTAAAATTACCGACGCTTTACTTGGTTTCGAGGATAAAGGACTAACTATTCATCAGCGAAATGGTAAAGTTTATGTTACTATGGATAATAAACTTTTATTTAAATCGGGGAAATGGGATGTTGACCCAAAAGGCCAAGAGGCTTTGGCTAAAATTTCGAATGTTTTAGAGCAAAACCCCGATATTAATATTTTGGTTGAGGGGCATACCGACGATGTGCCAATGAAAGGAGCTGGTGAGATTGAAGACAACTGGGATTTAAGCGTTAAAAGAGCAACAGCAATTGTTAAAATTATTAAAAAACAGTCGAAAATTGATATGAAACGAATTACTGCCGCCGGACGTTCGCACTATTTACCTGTTGACAATGCCAATACTACTGAAGCACGTGCAAAAAACCGTCGTACCGAAATTATACTTACACCAAAACTTGATGAGCTTTTTCAAATACTTGAATCGAACTAATTAACATTTTTAATGTGTACGCGGTTTTATGCGATGCTCTATTTTTTATAAAAAACCTTACGGCTTTTAAAATTTTAAACAGTTTTAAGTTAAGGTTTAGTTATTGTTTTTCGGCTATATTTAATACATATTGGCACATAGGTTACCCCGAGAGCTTAAGCATTGAACCTGCCGCAATTTGTAATTTAAAATGCCCCGAATGTTCGGTTACAATTGCCCAAAACAAATCAGGTAATAAACAATTTTTATCAATTGTCGACTATAAAAACATTATCGACCAGGTATACAGGCATTTGGTTTATTTACAACTTTTTTTTCAGGGTGAGCCGTTTTTAAACAACTCGGTTTTTGATATGATTAAATACGCAAGCCATAAAAACATATATACAAGCATATCAACTAATGGTCATTTTTTATCGCAAAACAATTGCAACAAAATAATTGAATCGGGCTTAAACCGTATAATTATTTCGCTCGATGCCACAACTGCCGATGTATATAGCATTTATAGGGTAGGGGGTAATTTTGAAAAAGTTGTTTTGGGAATTACTGAGCTGGTAAAGGCAAAACTAAAGAAAAAAAGTGCCAAACCCTTTGTTGAGCTTCAAATGGTTGTTTTTAGTACTAACGAGCATCAAATACCTGAGTATATTAACTTGTCGAGAAAGCTTGGTGCCGATGGTTATAAAATTAAGTCGGCACAAATAAACAATTTATGCGATTGTAACAAATTAGTTCCAAAAAACAGAAAGTATGCCCGGTATGTTAAAAATAGTAAAGGCAACTGGGTTTTAAACCGTAACCAAAATTTTAAATGTAAGCGGGTTTGGTTTTCGATGGTAATAAATACGCGTATGCAGGCTTTGCCATGTTGTTTCGATAAAAACAGCAGCTATAGCTACGGCAACGTAAACAATAATATTAATTTGCTCTTTAAATCGGTAAAGGCAAAACAATTTAGGCAAGCGGTTTGGGGCAATTATAAACAAATACCCGAATGCCTAAATTGTACCGAAGGCTTAAAAAATAAAATTGTTACTTAGCCTGCCAAAAACATTGTTTAGGCGAAAAAATGCTTTCGTCTTTTTTTAGTTCTTTCATTACTTTGTCAACCTCTTTTTTGTCGAGCCCCGACAGTTGGGCAATCTCAGTTGCACGCATAGGTGCGGCTTTGTCTTTTAGTACTTTTAATACTTGTTGTTTTGTGTCCATAAAAATAAATTTAAAAGTATAAAGCATAAATTATCGCATAATATAAAGTTTGCCAAAACCATTTTTAAAGAACTGGTTTGTGTTGTTGTCGCGTATTTTAATATCGTGCCCGGCAATACGGGCATAAACTTTATAAAAATACACACCATTTGCGAGCAGGTTGCCGTACATGTCGCGGCCGTCCCATGCGTATTGTGTAATGTTTTTACCAATATTAACATGGCCAAGTTCGTCGTAATAAATAACTTTAATTACACGGCCGGTTACTGTATAAATTTCGATTCGCATTTGGTCGGGGATTTGAGAGCCGGTAAGTTCGAAAACAAACCGTGTTGAAGAGCTAAACGGGTTTGGATAGTTGAACACGTTAGTTATTGTGCTTTCGTTTATTATCTCGAACGATATATGGTAATCGTATTGTCCCGACTCGTTTCCCGATTTATCAACAGCCTGGGCTCGTAGCTCATATATGCCGTCGGAACTAAAGGTTGGCGAGTATATTAGTTTCGCTTTATTGTTTGGCAGTTGTGCCTGGTGAAAGGTAATTTCGGGGTTGCCGGTAAGCTCAATTTTTTGCTCAATGCCTGTATGTAATGATTTTATGTAAATTGCAAATAGCGATGTATCGTCGAGTGCAATAAACCGGTTGTCGTCTTTAAGTTGTATTGTAATTTGTGGTGTTGCCGACACAAGTTCGCCATCGGTAATATATTTACCATCAAAAGTAACGTCGAGTATAGGGTTGGTTTGGTCGTTTTTAATATAAATGTTTTTTTGCCCAATATTGTTAAATCGGTAAGGTTCGTAAATAAACCCTGGGCTGTTAACAGGGTTTATCTCGATACAAAATGTATTATCGCCCGAGTATTCTAAAGTGTTAAATCCTGTACTATCGATATAAAAATTACCAGGAATAATTGGTGGTATTTTTTTTGATTCGATGTTAAAAACGTTGTTTTTTTGATTCTGTAGCCAATAATTAATAGTGATACTGTCGGTTGTTGAATAACCAATGTTTTCGAATGCAACATGGCACCAAGCACTATCGCCGCGTTCAATTGTATCGGAATAAAATAACCATTTACGCGAAGGGTTTATTGCTAACTCGGCTGTTGGCAAATAGTTAACCTGCCAGTATTTTAATTGTGCCGGGGTTCGGTATGTTTTGTCTTGGGTAAAAAACCGTAATATTATAAACGGGTAATTTACGGGGTTTATACCCGAAATGTCGAAATAATTTGCCGATATTGTATCGAATAAAAGTGTTTGGTTAATTCCGTCGGCAGTACCAAAAACTTGTATGTAGGCAATTTCAGTTGGGTTATCGGTTTCGGACATTTTTGTTAGCCAGTTTATGCTGTTCCACTTTTTTGATGGTCCAATTAAATTGCTCGACATGCTACCATAATAAACACTGGTTGATAATTCTACTTTTAGTTCAATATGTTCGGTGTCGTTATTTGCGGCAACCTCTTTAGTGTAACCAGGCATGCCTTTTCGCAGGTAAGCAATATATGCATATTTATCGGCTAAAAATCGTGGTTCGGTTGCTCCCCATTGGTAAAAGGCATCGTAATGTCGAGCTTTCCATTTTGTAAAATTTCCTTTTAAAAACGAGTAAATAAGAACATGAGTACCAAAAGGGACATCGTTTTCGATAAAATCAACTAATTTATCGAGGCTTGTTGTGTCGGTTCTAAAAACAAAATATCCATTAGGGCTCGAGCTGCCGGTTTGGCAAATTGGGTAATTAACGTGGCCATAGTTGCCACGGTCCGACAACCAAATTTTGTTGTCAATGGTATCGATAACAGCAACTACTATAGCGTCGGCCATTCCGCAACTGGCAACTCCGCCATTGCCATCAACCGAGTATCCTATAAAAGTATAATTTGCTATTGTTGGCGACCCAATATTATACGCCCTTAATGTTGCTGGCTGCTCGTTAAATCTAAACTGCCGGGTTTGTTGGTCAACGTGTAACATCGAAAAATTATTTTCGATATATTGTGCAAAATGGTTTTGTTGCCAACCCGATGCGTTTGTATTAATATTGAAAGAGCTTACCTGCCAGTTGGTGTTTTTATTGTTGTCGGAAGAAGGTTTTGTACGCCAAAAAAACGTTTGTTGTGTGTTTAAATTAATTGAGGGTTCCCATTTAACAACGCCACCTTGATAATCGATATTAGTGCTTATTAGTGCAGGGCTGTCGAATGTGTGCGATGTGTCGATTTGAAAAGTGCCGTTATTACCTATTAAAAACGGATTCCCAGTACAGGCTTGTAAAACAAAATTTGCAGGCGTTAACATGGCATATTTGTTTGGGTAAACCGGGGTAAGTGCCGACGATGTAATTATTTTTGATATTGTTATTGAGTTGTTGGTTTCGTTAAGTTCATCAATTTCAGCTTTATTATCTAATAA
>CAZJCR010000035.1:21429-22914 GCA_964544385.1 uncultured Bacteroidales bacterium | reverse complement strand
ACTGCTTAAGCATTATAAGTATTGTTTTACCAGGTTTTTACAGTTTAAAACTAAAAAGCCTGTTAAAATTGTTACTTAACTATTATTTAAGTTAAGCGGTTGTAGCAAAGCTAACAAGTGCTTTAATTAAGGTTTATCCCGTTTGAGCGTTTCGCTCAATTAAGGTCTAAATAGATTAAGCGCATCGCTCAATTAATTAAGTGCAGTATATTTTATCAATAATAATTATATATAAATATTTAATTTTTACCCTAAAACCTTGTAATGAAAAGCATTTTTAATAAACCACTGCTAATAGCATTATTTTCAACTTTTTTATTCACCTCGTGCACCGACCCCGACGATGTTAACACGCTTACCGTTAGTGTTTCAAATATCGATGTTCCAGCCCTGGGTAGTATTAGTAATTTTACTATCGAAACTAATGCCCAAAGCTGGAATATTGAAAACCCGGCTGCAGCCTGGTTAACTTTGTCGGCAACAACAGGCAATACTGCTAAGGCCATTATTATGGCCCAGGTTGGCACAAAAACCCCCGAACCACGTACCGCCGTTTTAACTATTACTGCCGGTAATGCAAAACCTGTTACTGTTAATGTTTCGCAAGCCGCGTCGGAATATTTGTATGCGTCAACATCAACTGTTACCAGCTTAAGTTTTAAACGGGCACAAAACTCCATTGGCTTTAAGGTTGGTACTACCGCTCCGCAATGGGAAATTGAGTGCGATGCCCCATGGCTTACTTTTAATGTTTTACAAGGTACAGGTCCCGAAACGTCGGTTATTGCTACTGCTGCCGAAAATACCGACACTCAAAGCCGCGAAACTGTTATTAAAATTACAGCCCAATATACACCAACTGTCGAAATTACTGTAAACCAAAAAGGCGAGTACTACCCAAGTTATAATACATCACCTGTTGAACCCGATGCTACCGGTATGGAAAGTACCGCGTCGCAAATAGCTCAAAAAATTGTTCTGGGCTGGAACCTCGGTAACTCGCTCGAGGCTACCGGTGGCGAAACTGCCTGGGGAAACCCTGTTACTAACCAGGCTTTAATAAATTTGGTACAAAATAATGGCTTTAACGCTGTGCGGATACCTTGCGCCTGGAACGGTTATTTAGAGAACCCTGCTACTGCAAAAATTAAGCAGTCGTGGCTCGAAAGGGTTAAAACTGTTGTACAGTACTGCGTTAATAATCAAATGTATGTAGTACTTAACATACACTGGGACGGTGGCTGGCTCGAGAATAATTGTACCGAGGCAGCCCAAGAGGCCAACAACGCTAAACAAAAAGCTTTTTGGGAACAAATTGCAACTTACATGCGCGATTTTGACGAGCATTTGTTGTTTGCCAGTGCTAACGAACCTAATGTCGAAAATGCCACACAAATGGCTGTGCTTAACTCGTACCATCAAACATTTATTGATGCCGTGCGCTCAACTGGCGGAAAAAACGCCTACCGTACCCTTGTTGTTCAA
>CAZJCR010000035.1:0-21419 GCA_964544385.1 uncultured Bacteroidales bacterium | reverse complement strand
GGCCGTCGACCGATATTGTTAAAACAAATAACTTAATGATATTGCCTACCGATATTGTTAATAACCGCCTTATGGTCGAGGTCCATTACTACACACCATGGAACCTTTGTGGAATGACTGCCGATGCCGACTGGGGAAACATGTTTTACTACTGGGGCAATGGATACCATAACCCCAACGACCCCGACCGCAATGCAACTTATGGCGAAGAGGACGAGCTGCAAAAATATTTTGGTTATATGAAAACTAAATTCGTCGATAAAGGATACCCCGTTGTTTTGGGCGAGTATGGTTCAATTCGCCGCTCGGTTTTAACCGCCGATAACCTTACTTTACACCTAAGTTCAAGGGCTTATTATCATAAATATGTAACACAACAGGCTAAAGCTAATGGTATGATACCTTTTTACTGGGACAATGGCGATACCGGAAATAACGGTTTTGGAATTTTTAACCGCAAATCGCTTTCGGTGGCCGACCAATTAGTTATCGACGCTATGGTTGAGGGTGCTCAATAAATTATCGATAAGTTATTGAAATATATTAAATGGTTAAAAACTAAACATCAATAATAAACTAATTATTAAAAACTAAAACCATTATTAATTGATGTTTCGCCCCCGATAAACCGGGGCAAGCAATTGGAACATAATAAAGAACTAAAAATTAACAGATGAAATACTTAAAATTGTTTAGCAATATTACTGTTATAACCTTGGCTTTGCTGGTTATTATTACAGGTTGTACTAATAAAAGTGCTGTACGGAATATTGAAAAATTTAATTGTAACTGGAAATTCTCGCTTTCCGATTCAACTATTTACAGGCTAAACAATTTCGACGATAGCCAGTGGCGCGTTTTAAACCTTCCGCACGACTGGAGTATCGAGGGTAGTTTTAGCAGCAGCGCACCTGCTGGTACCGGTGGTGGCGCGTTACCGGGTGGTATTGGCTGGTATCGTAAATATTTTACTGTTAAAGCCGCCGACTCGGTTAAAAACTTTTATATAACTTTTGACGGCGTTTACCAAAACAGCGAGGTTTATATTAACGGAAACCTTTTGGGAAACAGGCCAAACGGTTATATTACTTTTAGCTATAATTTAACACCATACTTAAATTTCGACGGCTCAAACAATGTTATTGCCGTGCGCGTTAACAACGGCGACCAACCAAACTCGCGGTGGTACTCGGGCTCGGGTATTTATCGTAACGTGTGGTTAACTAAAACCAGCAAAATACATGTGGCTCAATGGGGCACTTTTATTACAACGCCTGTTGTTGATAGCAGTAATGCAAGTGTTAGTATCGAAATATCGGTTGATAATACTACAGCATCAAAACAAAATATTTTAGTCGAATCGCGCTTGTTCGACCAAAAAAACAAACAAATTGGCATTACCAGCTCGCAAATTAATGCATCGGCGCAAGCCATAACAAAAACTACGCACAAAATAAACGTTACAAACCCCGTGCTTTGGAGCGATAAAAACCCTTACCTGTACAAAGCAATAAACTACGTTAAACAAAACAACAAGGTTATTGATGTTTACGAAACAACTTTTGGTATTCGATACTTTGAATTTAATGCCGACAAAGGTTTTTTGCTTAATGGTGAGCCGGTAAAAATTAATGGCGTTTGTATGCACCACGATTTAGGCGCGCTTGGGGCTGCTGTTAATTACCGCGCCACACAACGACAACTCGAAATTTTAAAAGCTATGGGCTGTAATGGCATACGCACAAGCCATAACCCGCCAAGCCCCGAACTGTTACAGCTTTGTAATAAAATGGGCTTTATTGTTCAAAACGAAACTTTTGACATGTGGCAAATGAAAAAAAGCGAGAACGATTACGCCAAATATTTCGACCAATGGTATCAACGCGATTTAACCGACCACCTTTTGCGCGACCGCAATAACCCCTGCATTTTTTCGTGGAGCATTGGTAACGAAATTTTAGAACAATGGCAACCTCAGGGTGCCAATATTGCTATTGAACTTGCCGCTATTGTTAAAAAATATATACCCGGTATGCCGGTTACATCGGGCTGTAACGACCCCGAACCGCATAATAATATTATTAAATCGGGCGCGCTCGATTTGGTAGGGTTTAATTATCATCACGAAAGTTTTGAAATGTTTAAACAAAAATTCCCCGGTCAAAAATTTATTGCTACCGAGTCGGTGTCGTCGCTTAACAGCCGCGGCGTTTACAATATGCCAAGCGACAGCGTGCGCCGCTGGCCCGAAGCCTGGGACAAACCTTTTTACGATGGCAACCCCGATAACTCGTGCTCGGGTTACGACAATTGCTCGGCTCCCTGGGGCTCTACTCATATCGAAACATGGAGCATTATTAAACGTAACCCTTACTTGTCGGGGCAATATATTTGGACCGGTTTCGACTACCTTGGTGAGCCTACTCCTTACGGCTGGCCATCGCGAAGCTCGTATTTTGGTATTATCGATTTAGCCGGGTTTCCTAAAGACATTTATTACTTTTATAAAAGCGAGTGGACTAATAACGACGTGCTTCACCTTTTCCCGCATTGGAACTGGGACGAAGGCCAAAATATCGACATGTGGGTTTATACTAACTGCGCAAGTGTTGAGCTTTTTGTTAACGGAAATAGTTGTGGAGTTCAACAAAAAAACGATACAATTTTCAGGCTTAAATGGCCGGTTACTTTTGCCAAAGGCGAGGTTAAGGCTGTTGGAGTTACAAAAAACGGTAAAACTATTGAGCAAACTATTAAAACTGCTGCCGAACCCTACAAAATTATTTTGTCGGCCGACCGCACCTCAATTTATGCCAATCAAACCGATTTGTCGTTTGTTACCGCCACTGTTGTCGATAAATTTGGTACCGTAGTTCCTTATGCTAATAACCTTATAAGTTTTTCAACCGATGCAAATGCATCGGTTGTGGCTGTCGATAACGGCAGCCAAACAAGTCACGAGCCTTTTAAAGCATCGCAGCGAAAGGCTTTTAATGGTAAATGCCTGGCTATTATAGCCGGTAATGGTGGCAAAGGCTGCAAAGTTATTGCTACATCGCCCGGCCTTGTCGAGGGTGTTGTTGAGTTAAGTTTTAAGTAATTTTTTTTAATTATTGGCTGTTTTTAAAGTTCAGCATAAAGTTTTAGGTTTAGTGTTAGCGTTGGGTGTAACTGTAAAAAGGACACCCAGCGTTTTATAAACTTTTTTATTGCTTTTTAATAAGCGTATTTTAATGTTAAATAATTATGGCGCGTATTTTTATAACTATATTTTTATTTGTATCAATATTTGCAGCAAAAGCTCAAAACATTGCTACCGACCCTGCAAAATGCGTAACCGGTTGGTTGCCCGCCGCTAAACCCGACGACGCTATGCTTATTGGTAATGGTACAATGGGTGCTATGGTTTATGGTAATCCGCATAACGAAACCATTATTGTTAATCATACCGATATTTGGTTGCCAACTACTTACCCTTTTAAACCTGTTAATCAACTTAAACACCTGCCAAATATACGTAAGTTATTGTTAATGGGCGACGGTAAACAGGCTGCACAAATTGTGGTTAATCAAAGTTTAACTGAAGGGTATCCCGGCCAAATATGGAACGACCCTTATGTGCCGGCTTTTAATATTTTATTAAAAACTACTGCCCAAAATATCGATAAATACAAAACTGTTTTAGATTATCAAACCGGCGAGGCTGCTGTTACCTGGCAACAAAACGGTAATAGTTTTGAACGCAGGCAGTTTATTTCGCGTGCCGACAGTGTTTTAGTTATTAATATTACTGCCAGTAAAGCTTTTAATTTTAGTGTGGCTTTACAACAATTACCTTACGACTGGCAAATGCGCCAATATATCGACGAAAATGTTAAGACCGTTGATATTAATGCCGACACCAATAATATTTTTTACACCTGCCAGTTTGTTAAACAATGGGAGCCAAATGTTATTGGTTACAACGGCGTTGCACAAATTAAATTTACCGACGGTGAAATTCAAAAACAAGGCAACCAGCTTATTGTTAACAATGCTAAAAATGTACTTTTATTAGTAAAAGTCGATGGCGTTTTTTTTGGACAACAATGGAAAACCCAACAGCTTAAACACGCCATCGATAATATAAATGGTACTTATGACGGGCTTTTAAGTGCACATAAAAATGTACATACAAAAATTTACAACCGCGTGTTGCTTAAACTTAACGGCCCGGTCGACGATTTTAAACTCGATGGCGATGTTATGGTGCAGCAGGCAAAACTGCGTAACAGTAATGCTTTTGTCGAGAAACAATTTAACGCCGCCCGGTACAATATTTTAAGTGCTACCGGTAAACATTTGCCAAATTTACAAGGCATTTGGGGCTTTTCGTGGCAACCTCCATGGGCGTCTGATTATACACACAACGGTAATTTGCCTGTTGCCATTTCGTCGTTTTTGTGCAGTAACATGCCCGAGCTTATGCAACCGTTTTTTAATTACCACAATGCTCGCCTGCATTACTATCGTCAAAACGCGCAGGCACTTTACGGATGCCGGGGTATACAACTTCCATCGCATACAAGTTCGCACGGCTACAATGTACATTTCGACAAAACATGGAGCATGACATTTTGGAACACTGGCGCGGCATGGGCATCGCATTTTTATTACGATTACTACCTGTACACCAACGATATTGAATTTTTAAAAAACCAAGCCTACCCGTTTATGAAAGAGTCGGCCTTGTTTTTCGAAGATTTTTTAACCGAAGGTTCCGATGGCATGTTGATTTTTAACCCGTCGTACTCGCCCGAGAATAACCCGGCCAATAACCCGTCGCAAGCTGTTATTAATGCCACAATGGACATTGCAATTACAAAAGAACTGTTGCGCAATGTAATTGCCGCCGGTAAAATTGTTGGCGAAAATAAAGAGCAAATTACTAAATGGGGCAACATGCTAAAAAAAATGCCCGCCTATCAGGTCGACTCAACCGGTGCTTTTCGCGAGTGGCTTTGGCCTGGTTATACCGAGAACCATTACCACCGCCACATATCGCAACTTTATGGCATGTACGATATTGTTGACCCCGAAATTGCCGCCAACCCCGTTTTGTGGGCAGGGGTTAAAAAAACTGTGTACGAACGCATGAAAGTACGCCGCAACGACAACGGCGGGATTATGGTTTTTGGCCTTGTGCAAATGGCATGGGTAGCCGCTAACCTTGGCGATGCCGATATGGTGCAGGAAATTATTAACTGGCTGTCGTCGCAATATTGGTCAAACTCGCTTGCTACTTACCACGACCCTGACGGTTTGTTTAATATGGATTTAAGTGGCGGTTTTCAAACCGCGGTTATTCGCGCTTTAGTTTATACCGAGCCTGGTTTTATATCGGTGTTGCCAGCAAAACCCCAAATGTGGCAGTCGGGTTCAATTACAGGCTTAAAAGGCCGCGGCCAAATTAATATTAACTCAATACAATGGCAAAATAACTCGGCATCAATTACACTTATATCGGCAATAAAACAAAAAATTACACTTAAAGTGCCTGCATGGGCAACATTAGTTACCGCCAATAATAACTTAGTTAAAGCGGGTAAGCCCGATGCAAATAATTCTGTTACAATTAATTTACCAGCTAATACCGAAATTATATTATCAATAAAATAAAAACACATTAAAACATGACTCGTTTATTTATAATTATTGCAGTACTTTTTGCTTTTGGAGCGTGCTCGCCAATTAGCAAAAAAATCGAAACAAAGTCGCCCGACGGTAATTTGTCGGTATCGGTTTGGGTACAATCGGGTAAACCGTATTACTCGGTTAATAAAGGCAACAGGCAAATTATTAAACAAAGTACATTAGGTTTTGTGCTTCAAAACAACGACACCTTGGGCAGCAATGTTGCCATAACAGCTGAACAAAAAAGCACTTTTGACCAAACATGGGAGCAGCCTTACGGTGCCCAGCGGTTTGTGCGCAACAACTACAACGAGCTTTGCGTTAACCTTACCGAAACCAAAAACCAAATGCGCGCTTTTAAAATTGTGTTCCGCGTTTTTAACAACGGCATTGGTTTCCGTTACATTGTTCCTGAACAACAAAACATTAGCGAGTTTGTAATTATGGACGAACTTACCGAGTTTGCCCTTGACGAAGACCCACAGGCTTGGTGGGTGCCTGCATATGGCGACAACCGCTACGAGTACCAGTTTACTAAATCGGCAGTTAGTGCTATCGACACAGTTCATACACCTTTTACAATGCAAGGCAGTAATAATCTGCACCTTAGCATACACGAGGCCGCGCTTGTTAATTATGCATCAATGACACTGGCAAATACAGGTAATAATAAACTAAAATGCGACCTTGTGCCATGGGCCGATGGTTCAAAAGTTAAGGCAAAAACACCTATGCAAACACCTTGGCGAACTATTCAGGTGGCTAACGATGCAGGTGGTTTAGTTAACTCGTATCTTATTTTAAACCTTAACGAACCAAATAAACTCGGCGATATTTCGTGGGTTAAACCGCATAAATACCTTGGTATTTGGTGGGGCATGCATATTGGTAAATATAGCTTTTGGGAAGGACCTATTCACGGTGCCAGTACAAAAAATTCGGTAGCACATATCGATTATTGTAAAAAATTTGGCATCGACCATTTGCTTATCGAAGGTTGGAACAAAGGTTGGACACCCGCTTGGTACGAGAACCTTTTACATGTTTTTAGCTTTACAAAAAGTACCGACGATTTCGATTTTAATAAAGTAAGCAGTTATGCTGCTCAAAATGGTGTTAACATTATTGGTTACCACGAAACAGGCTCGAACATTGATAATTACCTTGCTCAAATTGATGCTGGAATGAAAATGTATAGCGACGCCGGTTTACACTCGATAAAAATTGGCCAGGTTGGCTCGCGCCTTATGCTTAAAGAGTGGCATCACGGGCAGTATGGCGTAAATTATTACCAATATGTTTTAAACAAAGCTGCCGAATATAAGCTGGCCGTTAATTTTCACGAACCTATTAAACAAACAGGTTTGGCACGTACTTACCCTCACTGGCTTGCCGCCGAGGGTGCCTGCGGGCAGGAGTATAACGCCTGGAGCGAAGGGCTGCCGCCGGTTCACGATGTTATTTTGCCTTTTACACGCTTGCTTGCCGGCCCTATGGATTTTACCCCGGGTATTTTTAACATTAAAACTACAAGGGTTCACACAACTTTGGCAAAACAACTTGCTTTGTATGTTACTATTTACTCGCCTATACAAATGCTTGCCGACCTGCCCGAAAATTACGACGGCCACCCGGCTTTTAAATTTTTACAAGATGTTCCGGTTAGTTGGGACACCACCGCTGTTATTAATGCACAAATTGGCGAGTTTTATACCGTGGCCCGTAAAGACCGTTATTCAAACGACTGGTACTTAGGCAGTATTACTAATCATGACCAACGCGAGTTCGATATAAAATTGTCGTTTCTTGAACCCGGCAGGCAATATACCGCGCAAATTTATGCCGATGCTCCCGATGCCGAGTTCGATATAAACCCCGAAGCTTATATTATTAATTCGCAAAACGTAAATTCAGAGTCAACCATTAATATTAAATTAGCTAAAGGCGGAGGACAGGCAATCAGGTTCATTGCTTTATAGCTGCATTAAGCACTACCGGTTATAACTCTTTGCACCGGTAGTGTTTTTACTGTAACATTATTTTAACAGGTAATTTTTTTAAAACATAAATAAGTTCAGGTTATCGGTTTTTAAATGGTGTTTTTAATTATTAAAATATGCTAAAGTGAATAAATACCCTGCCATATATAAAATAATTTTATTTTTTGGTGTTGTATCTATTGGTATAATAGGTTCGTGCTCAATGTCGAACAAGTTTGTTATACAAAGCCCTAATGCCTTGTTAAAGGTTATGGTTAAAGTTAACAAGCAAAATAAACTTGTTTATACTGTTGTGTATAACAGCCAAACGGTAATTGAACAATCGGGGCTTGGTATTTTACGTGCCGATGCCGATTTTGCCAGTAACCTTAAAATTGTTGAGGTATCGGTAAATAAACCAATTACCGATAATTACACGCTTGTTGTACATAAAAAAAGTAATTACAACTATTTGGCAAACCAAAAAACTATAACAGTGCAAAACGCGGGCGGACAAAAAATGCAGGTTATTTTTCAGGTTTCCGACAATGGTGTTGCTTTTCGTTATTATTTTGCCGATACCATTACAAATGTTAAACAAATAACAGCCGAAACAACACAATTTGCTTTTAACAGTAATGCCAAAGCATGGTTGCAGCCTTGCGCGCATGCAAAAGCGGGTTGGGGCAACACAAACCCGTCGTACGAGGAGCATTACATGCAAAATATACCGGTAGGCACAACATCGCCAATGGCCGGGTGGGTTTTTCCGGCTTTGTTTAAAACCGGCGATAACTGGGTATTAATTTCCGAAACTGCTGTCGACCGTAATTATTGTGCTTCACGGTTAGCGGTTAAGTCTGATAACGGTGTTTATTCAATAGCTTTCCCCGACGCCCGCGAAGTGGTTTTTGACGGTCGGCTTAACCCGCAGTCAACATTGCCATGGTACACGCCGTGGCGCATTATTGCTGTTGGCTCGCTGGCAAATATTGTCGAGTCGACATTAGCTACCGACCTTGCCAATAAACCTGTTGCCGGAAATTTTTCGTGGGTAAAACCCGGGCGGGCATCGTGGAGCTGGGTATTGCTTAAAGACGAAAAAACTATTTACCCGGTACAAAAACAGTTTATCGATTACGCCGCCCAAATGGGGTGGGAGTATTGCCTTATCGACTCGGGGTGGGACACTCAAATTGGTTACGATAAAATTGAAGAGTTGGCAAATTATGCCACATCAAAAAACGTTAAAATTTTGCTTTGGTATAATTCGGCAGGTAATTGGAACACCGCGCCACTAACACCTAAACACGCGCTGCTTACTTCTGAACAGCGTACTGCCGAATTTAACCGTATTAAAAAAATGGGCGTTGCTGGTATAAAAATCGACTTTTTTGGTGGCGACGGACTGTCGGTTATTAACCACTATATCGATATTTTTACCGATGCCGCTAAGGCTGGTTTAGTAGTTAACTGCCATGGGTCAACTTTACCACGCGGCTGGCACCGTACTTATCCAAACCTTTTGTCAATGGAGGCTGTTAAGGGGCTCGAGTTTGCAACTTTCGCGCAAAGCGATGCCAACCTTGTGCCAAACCATTGCGCTATGTTGCCTTTTACCCGCAACGTGTTTAGCCCTATGGATTTTACCCCGGTATGTTTTGGCGAAATAAACAATATTGAACGCGTTACTACTAATGCTTTTGAATTGGCTTTGGCTGTTATTTTTCAGTCGGGGGTACAACACTTTGCCGAAATTCCTGAGGTAATGCAAAAACAGCCCGACTTTGTTGTCAATATTTTAAAACAAATACCCGTGGTTTGGGACCAAACACGCTTTGTAGGCGGTTTCCCGGGCAATTATGTTGTTTTGGCCCGGCGCGCTGGCAATACATGGTACGTGGCTGGTATTAATGGTTCGGAAACCCAAAAAAACATTACTATCGACTTAAGTTTTACTAATAAAACTAATGGCGTTTTAATTACCGACGGTAACACCAACCGCAGTTTTGTACAAAATAACATAAGCTTTGATAATAAGCAACCAATTAATTTAATGTTAAAACCTAATGGCGGTTTTGTTTTAAAGCTTCAATAATATTTTAGTTTATGGTAGCATTACTTTTTGTTTTTCATTGTTTACGTTAAATGGGTTGGCAGTAGGTATTTTTTTACCATACTGCAACCCCATTTTTATTTTGTTTAACCTTATTGTGAAAGGTAAAATATAAAAAGTATAATTTAACTGTAACCTAAGTTAAGCGGTTAGAGCTAAACGAACAAACGCTTTACTTAGGTTAACCCCGATGTAGAGTTTGTTGTATTTCACTAACTAAGTGTAGTTAAATACTTACAAAATCTAAATCGATTGAGCGATTAGCTCAATTTGGGTGTAATTTTTTTTATTAATTTACAAAAATTTAATGCTAACCTTAATTTTCACTAACACTAAACTTTAAACAGGTATGAAATATTTTAGTCTTTTTTTAACATTTATTTTTGTTTTAGCTTTCGTAAGCTGTAACAATCAAAAAACTTACAGCGAGTCGGGGCAAATTAAGATTAACTCGTTGGGTTATAAACCGGCATCGGTAAAGCGGGCAACTATATTAAATTACAGTGGCAGTTTTACTGTTAATAATGCCAAAACCAACAAAGTTGTTTTTAGTGGTATCACTACCGATACTGTTTATCAGGCCGATGTTGCCCAAACCGCCTCAATTGCCGACTTTACCACTTTAAACCAAAATGGTACTTATTACATTAAACTGCAAAACGGCTGGCAATCGGTTAGGTTTAATATTAATACTAATGTTTACAACCACGCTTTTTATCACACTTTCAGGGGTTTTTACCTATGGCGTTGTGGTACAAATATCGAGGCTGTTTTTGGAGCCGATACTTTTAGGCAAAATGCCTGTCATTTAACGCCTGGTGAGCTTAAATACTCGGGGCTGGGTAATGGGCAAAAAGACGGAAATGGCGGTTGGCACGATGCCGGCGATTATGGTAAATACGTTGTTAATGCCGCGGTTACTGTTGGCCAAATGTTTATGGCATGGGATAACTTTAACCAAAAACTCGATACGCTTAACCTTAATTTGCCCGAAACTGCAATAGGTTACCCCGATTATTTAAAAGAAATTAAATGGGAAACCGATTGGTTGCTTAAAATGCAATACCCCGACAGCTCGGGGCGTGTTTTTCATAAACTTACTACTTTGTATTTCCCGGGGTTTGTTATGCCCGATATTGATACCGCTACACTTTATTTTACTACTTGGGGCTCAACGGCTACAGCCTGCTTTGCCGGAATTATGGCACAAGCCGCCCGCTATTTTAAACCTTACGACACTGCCTATGCCAATATTTGCTTTAATGCTGCTTTGCGCAGTTATAATTATTTAGATAAAAACCCGCAATATGTACCGTGGGGGCAACCCGAGTTCAATACCGGCGGATATAAATGCCACGATGCCGACCCTCGGCTTTGGGCTGCTGCCGAAATGTGGAAAACTACCGGCGAGCTTAAATATCTTAAAAGTTTCGAGAAACAAGCTATGCAGTTTGACCAACCTGTTGATGTTTACTGGGACTGGGGTAACATTAAAAATATGGGCATTATACAATATTTAACAACACCGTCGGAGCATAAAAATGCTCATATTGTTGAACACCTTTTAAAGCATTTTTTAGCTGTTGCCGATTCGTTGGTAAATGTTTCGCAAACCGATATTTACGCCCGGCCAATTACACGCTACGACTGGGGGTGCAACGGAACTGTTGCTCGAGTATCGCAAAACCTTTACACAGCCTGGCTTTTAACTGGTAACCAAAATTACTATCAGGCTGCACAGCAAATTATCGACCACCTGTTTGGACGCAATTTTTATGGCCGCTCGTATGTTACGCAAATTGGTATTAACCCGCCTTTATATCCACACGACCGCCGCTGCAGCGACTCAATTGTGGCACCATGGCCGGGATACCTTGTGGGCGGTGGACATACTGCTACCAATTGGATAGACCAAGAGGCAAGTTATGCAACCAACGAAATAGCAATTAACTGGAATGCCGCTTTAGTTTACGCTTTGGCTATGGTTATTGAGTAAACCGCGGCTTTTATAACATAATTATTAAAACTTAATAAATGAACTTGTTAAAACTAAATTCGCGCAAAATAGTATCGGGCATTTTGGCCACTTGTTTTGTTGTGTCGGCTAATGCACAGTTGCAGGGTTTTGGTATCCAAAACGAACCGGTTGATATTAGTACCGATTTTAAAGACTTTAAAAACACCTATTACCTTGCCGACAGTATTGCCCATTTTAACCCGCAAACAGGGCAGGGTAAATTGGTGTATAACCGTTACGAATACTCAACCCGTATGGCATTTAACAATATGCTGGGGGTTTTGCGCCGTGTTGAACCTAACGAGTTCCCAACTTACGAGTACCAGGCAAGCCCAGTGCTGCCTTTTGCTATCGAGTTTGTGTCGCCGCGAACGGTGCGTATACGTGCTAATTCGGGGGCAGTGGTTAAACCTGCCCAACAGTCGCTTATGCTGGTTAATGGCACTGCACCTGTCGATAAATCGTGGAAATATTCAAAAACAAATAACGGGCACCAGTACGTTTCCGAGTTTGGTAAAGTTGTTATCGAAACAGCACCCTGGCATGTTAAAATTTACGATGCCAATAATAAACTGCTTACATCAACAATACACAACACCGATGTTGCCGAAACTACTTACACCCCGGTTTTGCCTTTTGCTTTTGTACGTCGCGCGTCCGACTATTCGCGTAGCTTTTCGGCAACTTTCTCGTTATCGGCAGGCGAAAAAATTTTCGGGTGTGGCGAGTCTTTCCAATCGTTCGACAAACGTGGACAAAAGGTTGTGCTTTGGGTCGACGATGCCAATGGTGTTCAAAACCAATCGATGTACAAGCCTATACCTTTTTATCATAGCAGTCGTGGTTATGGCGTGTTTATGCACACATCGGCACCTGTAACCTGCGACTTTGGCAGCTATTTTAGCGGCGCAAACGCCATGATGCTTGGCGACGAAGAACTTGATTTGTTTGTTTTTATTGGAAACCCAAAACAGGTTTTAACCGAATATACAAACCTTACCGGCAAAGCCCAAATGCCGCCATTGTGGTCGTTTGGGTTTTGGATGAGCCGCATTACATATTTTTCGCAAGACGAGGGTTTAGCTGTAGCCAACAAGTTGCGGCAAAATAAAATACCGGCCGACGTGTTGCATTTTGATACCGGCTGGTTCGAAACCGATTGGCAATGCAACTACCAGTTTGCCCCTTCGCGCTTTAGCAACCCCGCCGACATGATAAAACAGTTAGATAAACAAGGTATTAAAACATGCCTTTGGCAGTTGCCTTATTTTGTGCCAAACAACTCGCTTTTTACCGATATTATCGACAAAGGTTTGTATGTAAAAAATGCTAAAGGTAATTTACCTTACGAAGATGCAGTACTCGATTTTTCGAACCCCGCTACTGTCGATTGGTATCACGATAAAATTAAAGGATTACTAAACCTTGGCGTTGGGGCCATTAAAGTTGATTTTGGCGAGGCCGCGCCTGCCGATGGTATTTATGCATCGGGGCAAACCGGTTTTTACGAGCACAACCTTTACCCATTGCGTTACAACAAGGCTGTTGCCGATATTACAAAAAATATTAGTGGCCAAAATATTATTTGGGCGCGTAGTGCCTGGGCTGGCAGCCAGCGGTACCCACTACATTGGGGCGGCGACCCGGCAAATACTAATACTGCTATGGCTGCAACTTTACGTGGCGGCTTGTCGCTTGGCCTTTCGGGTTTCTCGTTTTGGAGCCACGATATTGGCGGTTTTGTACTTAAAACTCCCGAAAATATTTACCGCCGATGGACACCCTTTGGCATGCTTACATCGCACGTGCGCAGTCATGGTGCTCCACCTACCGAACCTTGGGAGTATGGCAATAATTTTATCGATGCTTTTCGCGATGCCACAAACTTACGTTATATGCTTATGCCATATATTTACGCGCAGGCTAAACAGTGTAGCCAAAACGGCTGGCCAATGGTTAGGGCTCTTTTTGTAGAGTATCCCGACGATGCCGGAGCCTGGCTTGTCGACGACCAATATCTTTTTGGTTCCGATATTTTAGTTGCACCACTTTTCGACGATAATACAACCCGCCCGGTTTACCTTCCTAAAGGTGAATGGGTCGATTATCAAACAGGTAAAGTTTACACCAGCGGCTGGCATAATATTACTGCCGGTAAAATTCCGGTTGTTATGTTGGTTAAAAAAGGAGCTGTAATTCCGCATATAGCATTGGCCCAGTCGACAGCTTTTATGGACTGGGAGAAAATTACTCTTAAAGTTTTTGGCATATCACAAAACCCGGCCGTTGGTTTTGTTTGCCTGCCTCAAAACCAACAGCTAAACAAAGTCGAAGTTGTTGGTAAAAAGCTTGTTAACGACCCTTTTAATGGTAAAGTAAAATTTACTATCGATATTGTTGATGTAAAATAGTAAACTTAAATTTTGATATATGAAGCATAAATTATTTAGTTTGGCAATGTTAGCATTAAGTTGTTGGCTTATGTATAACTGCCAAAACAATAAAACCCGTGTAACACAAATTAATAACGGTGTTGAGCTTAATGCCCAAAATATAAATATCAGGTTGCAATTTTATGCCGACAATATTGTACGGGTTACAAAATGGGCTCCTAATGGCAAGCCACAAAAGCTTAGTTTATCGGTTATCGATACAATAAAAAAAAATGTTGATATAACTGTTGTTCAAAATTCTGGTAATATCGAGGTTAAAACAGCAGCTATTAATCTTATCATCGATAAAAAAACTGCCAACATTGTTTATAGTCAATGTTGCGGTAAAACTTTACTTACCGAGCAGGGCCAACCTTTGTTTAAGCAGGTAGTTTACTCGGGCGACACAGGTTTTAGCGTTCAACAAAATTTTAAACTTACGCCCCACGAGGGTATATACGGTTTAGGCCAACATCAGTACGGGTATTTTAATTATCGCGGCAAGCAGGTAAAATTGGTACAAACTAATACCGATGCGGTTAACCCTTTTCTTGTGTCGACAAATAACTATGGTATTTTGTGGGACAATTACTCGATGACAATTTTTAACGACGATAAAAACGGAGCATCAATATGGTCCGATATGGGCGATAATATTGATTACTACTTTGTTCAGGGCGCAAATATCGATTCAATTATTAGCGGTTATCGTACACTTACAGGTAAAGCCCCAATGTACAGCAAATCGGCTTACGGCTATTGGCAAAGCCGCGAAAAATACAAAAACCAGGGCGAACTTATGGCTGCCGCCGAAACTTATCGAAAGCTTAAAATACCTATCGATAATATGATACAAGATTGGGATTACTGGAACGGGCGCGAAAACTGGAGCGGCATGTTTTTCGACAAAACACTTTTTCCGGACCCAAAAGGAATGTGCGACCGTTTACACCAACTTAATTTTAAGATAATTATATCAATTTGGCCGGCCTTGGGGCCTAACACGGCAATTTACGCCGACATGCAAAAAAACGGTTTTTTGTACGAACCTGTAGGCTGGGCAGGGTTTAAGTATTACGATGCTTTTAATAAGGCTGCTACAAAACTTTACTGGAGCTACCTTAAAAATGGTTTGTACTCGCAAGGCCTCGACGGTTGGTGGATTGACTCGACAGAGCCCGATGTGGTTAACGCGTTAACAAAAGAATCGACTGAGTACGAGATGAAAAAAGTTGGACGTTGCCATATTGGTTCATGGGCAAGGTATCTTAATGCTTTTTCGCTTGTTATGACCGACGAACTGCACAAATACTGGCGCAACGAAACTACAAACCGTAGGTCGTACATTCTTACGCGCTCAACTTTTGCCGGTCAGCAGCGTAATGGAGCTACTACATGGAGCGGCGACATTGGCGCAAGCTGGCAGGTTTATCGTAACCAAATTTCGGCTGGCATTAACCATAGTATGTCGGGCATACCTTACTGGACATTCGATATTGGTGCTTTTGTACTTGGTGCTTACGAGGGCGTTTTTTGTAACGGTGGCAAGGACCCCGCTTACCAGGAACTTTATAACCGCATGTTCCAACTTGGGGCATTTACACCCATTTTTAGGTCGCATGGCTCCGAAACCCCGCGCGAAATTTGGGTGATGGGCGAGTTTACCGAATCGCTGAAAAAATTCGATAACCTGCGTTACAGGCTTATGCCTTACATTTACTCGCTGGCTTGGCAGGTTACCAATAACAATTATACAATTATGCGCGGTTTGCCAATGGATTTTAATAACGATACAAATACCTACAACATTGACAACCAGTTTATGTTTGGCCCGGCATTAATGGCGTGTCCGGTTACCGAGTATATGTACCATACCCCGCCTCAGCCAAGTGAGCTGGTTACGTCGGCATTTTTTAAAACTAACAGTGGACAGCCGGGTCTCGATGCTTTTTATTATAAAGATGCCGCTTATAAAGTGTTGGGCAAACAAACTATCGACACAAGTATAAACGTGTTTTGGTACACTGGTCGGCCCGATTATGTTACCGATTCGATGTTTTCGATACGATGGCAGGGTAAACTTGTGCCTAACCAAACTGGTAAACACCAGTTTCACATGAAAAGCTTTGATGCAAAACGCATTATTATTAACGGCGATACTCTTAAAATTGTGTACTCGAGCGTTGAACAATATACTGAAAGTGTTGAACTGCAGGCTGGTAAAGAGTATGACTTTGTGCTCGAAACTGAGAATACCAGCACAGGTGCTGCACGTATGATTTTGTTTTGGAAAACCCCCGGAATTTTTGCTGCCGAGGCTGTTAAGGCCGAACGCGAAAAAAATAGAGATGTGTATCTGCCGCAAGGCACAAAATGGATTGACTTTTGGACAGGCGAAAATTACGAAGGAGGCCAAAAACTTAGCTTTGATGCACCTAAGGATATTATGCCATTGCTTGTAAAAGCTGGCAGCATTGTTCCAATGGGGCCGTTTATTGAATATGCAACACAAAAACCTGCCAACCCGCTCGAATTACGCGTATATGCCGGCGCAAATGGCAAATTTACTTTGTACGAAGACGAGAATGATAACTATAATTACGAAAAAGGTTTTTATAGTACAATTGATTTTATTTGGAACGATTCGGCACGTGTGCTTACTATTTGCCAACGTAAAGGCGAATTTGCGGGAATGTTAATGAGCCGTACTATTAATATTGTATTGGTTAATAAAGGCGTTGGCACGGGTGTCGAATTGTCGGAACCTGCGAAAACTATTATTTATAACGGGAGTGCGATTGATATATCTTTTTAAAAAAGGTTTCAGTTAAACTAAACAGTTTTAAAAGCAAAAAACCGGATATTTTTAGTGTCCGGTTTTTTTAAACTCTAAATTGTGGTTATACCTAAGTAAAGGTTTTGTTCGCTTTGCTTTAACCGCTCAACTTATGTAATAGCTAATAAAGTTTGTTAATTTCAATTTTCACGTTGCGGTTGTCTAAATATTGCAGTACCTGTTTAAAAATTCCAGGTTCGGCAGCTAATTGCTCGGGGGTAACAAGTCCCTGGTTTTTAATAGTTCCATTTTGTATTAATTGAGCAACCGCGGCGCAAGTATATCCGGTAGTGCGTGCCATGCTCGATATTCCCGATGTGTGGTCAAAACGGTCGGTAATGTTGTACTGGTAGCCAATAGGTTCGTCGGCCTCGTAACCAAATATTTTGGCACGCATAATAGTAATATCTTCGTCGTTTTTTTTAAGTTCCCAAACAGGCGATAATATTTTTGTGGTAAAATTTATGGGGCTTATTTTAGTGCCATTTATGTCAACCTCTTTTTCCGAAAAAAAGCCGCTCTCGTACAACACTTTAAGGTACTCAACAGTTTTAGGGTATCGCAGGGTTTTTTCAATCATGTTTGGAATTTTCAGGGTTTTTAACATAGTCCTCAACCCGTCCGAGTTCCAAGCCTCAAGTGTTCCAATACCGTCGATGTGTATAAATTCGGGGTCGGTAAAAGCTTCTTTAGCTATTTGTTTTCCATTTTCGATAAACCTTGCCGGGGTTAAAAATTCTTTAATTACATCGTGCGGGTGGTAAATAGCCTTGTATTGCCATGGCCAACGGCGTTCAACCGGCAGGCCGCCAATAAAACATTCAAATTTTTCAACTTTCATGTTTATAGTATGGAACCCGGCTATCATGTTGCTTAACCCTGGGGCTATTCCGCAGTCGATAACCAATGTAACTTTTTTGTATTTGGCACGGTTGGCAAGTTCGGTAATACTGCCTGGAAAAAACGATATGTCGACCATATTTTTGTTACACTCGATAACCCTTTTTATAATGTCGTAGCTAATATCGGCAGGCATAGCACCAATAACAATGTTAAAGGGAGCAATAAGGTTTTCGAGTTTTTTGCGTTCGGTAACATCAATTTTTACTGTTTTTATGCCAAAACACCGGTCGAGCCTCGAAAGTGCTTCGTTGCTTTTGTCGGCTACGGTAACCTCGAATTGTTTGCTTAGGTCAATTGCTATTGCGCTGCCTATTAAGCCGCTGCCAAGTACTATTACATTTTTGCCCATGATTGTATTTTTTATGCCCGTTACAAATTACAAAAAAACCATGTAATTGCATAATTTTAAAATGTAGCTAATTATAACGTAAATTGAGCGGCTCGCCCAATCGGATTTAAATTTTGTAAGTATTTAACTACATTTAGTTAGTAAAATACTTACAAAATCGACATTGGGGGTTACCTAAGTAGAGCTCTTGTTCGCTTTATTTTTTTTGCTCAACTTAGGTGTAAAGTGCTTATGTTATAGTGGGTTATAGTTTTATGAGTACAGTTTTTTCGTTATCGGCGTTAGCCAGCAATTTATAAAAATTACGTACATTGTTATATTCGCTTGCATCAAGGCAGCATTTGTATCGTTCAATAAACCGGGTATAAATAATTTTATTATCTAATACTTCGGCCTTTGAACTGTACTGGCAATACTGGTTTTTAATAGTTACGGGTTGTGGTAAATATTCAATTTTGTAACCTTCGGGAATGTCAATAATTACTGTATCGGTGTGTGTATATTCATTCTTAATTAATATGTTGTAGTTACGTTTGTTGTTTAGTTCGGGAATATAGTTTGAACGGTGTAAAATGTTTAGCGCAAACATAAGCCTGTTGTTGCTTGTTGTTGCATATTTTTCAATGTTACCTGTTATGTTTAGTGTAATTTGTGGTAAAGTGTCAATTGTTTGCAAGGTTTTAAAGTTATCGATATTAAGTCCCGGTATATCAAAATCTTCGTACAAAAACTCTTTTTGTTTGTCGGGGCTAATTGAAAGCATCTGCTCGTAATAGTCGTATTTAAGCGCGCGGTTTGTAATAGTGGTGTTAAAATTTAACGTGTTTTGGTTAACTATTTGGGCATTAATTGTTGTTGAACGGCTGTTAGCTTTGTGATTATAGTACGGGGTATGAGCAATTTTTCCACCTTGTTGTGTAATTAAAAGGCAGTTACGGTTTTGAGTAAAACCTCCTAAGTATCCAAATGGTTGTTTTTGGCTTGTACATTCAAGCCAAATAGTGTCGCCATGGTTTGGGACACATAAAATAATATGATTAAATTGCTGGCTCGGAAAATCGGTAACCATGCCTTTATAGTCGTAACCTGCATATATACGGGTGTATATAGCTTCAATACCTTCAACTTCTAAAAGTGCTTTTGTATAGTTCGACAATGCTTTACAATCGCCGTAATTTAACTGGTCAACAAAGTTCGGCGGCAAATGGTTTCCAGCCGCCAATTCCCTCTTGTATGCTAACATAACGGGTTTTTCGCTGCATGTACTTGTAAATAATTTCAATTTTTTCGCGTTCGGTTTTAGCATTGCTGCAAAGCTCTTTTATTTTGTCGATAGTTTTTTGAGGTAACACGTTTTGCTCTTTTATTAAACTATAGCTCCATAGTCCAAAGTTTTGCCATGTTTGCATATTGCCGTTAGTGCCCTCGCAAACAAAATTTGTTGCCCCAAGCAAAACGTGCGGGTAAATTTGTTGGTAGTATGGCATAAATGGCTCGTTGTCAATGGCATAAAAATTTGTTAATTGCCATGTGTAAACGTGTGTATTTTTTTGCGTGGTTACAGAGCAAGTGGTTGGCATGTTAACACTCTTGTACCTAAAACTTGTTGTGTCGTTTGTTTTAATGGTAAGCGTAGCATTTTGTATTGCCACTCTGCTGCCTGGGCATGGTTGCCAATGTCCTATTGCCAGTGTTTGCCGGTCGGTATATTTGTGTATAATCTCCACAGTGTAAGGGTACTTTGTGCAAAAGGCATTGTTATAAACTATAACACCGTCGGAGTGAAACCCGTTCTCGTAAAGAGGCCTATGGTTAAAGTCGCTGCTTTTCGATTTTTGTATTAAATTGCCATTGGCGTCGTAAATATTTAAAGTATGGTTGCTTACTGCCGAGTGGGTATCGAAATACTCGTTATAATAGCCTAATGTTTGAGCATTTTTATTAAAAATCGTAACAGCATAAACCTCGTGGATTGTTATTGTGCCGTTCGGGTTTATTGTTTTAACAATGTCGTGGTTACGAATTATTGCATCGGCTTTAACTTTAAGTTTTGGGTCGATATTCGATACCTGGTATTTTAATTCTTTAGCGTTTATGTGTAAAGCTATTAATAATAACAACAGTGTGTAAATTATGCTTTTAGGGTGCATTTCTCTTTTATTGATGTTTAAATAATAACCACATTTAAACCGAAATTTAGCGAAACTCTCAATCGATTTAGTTTTTGTAGGTATTTCAATACACTTATTAGTTAGTGAAACACAACAAACTCTACATCTGGATAATATCTAAGTAAAGCGTTTGTTCGTTTAGCTCCAACTGCTCAAATTAGGTTAAACTTAGTTTTGGCAATTTGCGGAAAATAAAAAGTATTACTCAGGTTTAAATGTAGTTGTAAATTTTATATTTTTTTTAGTACAATAGGTTTGTTTTCAAAATCGACAAGTAGGTTGTAAAACTGTTTTAGTTGTAGATATTCGGTGTATAAAAAGCGTGGTTTTGAAATTATAAACCTTACCATAATGGTTAATTTTCCATTATTGTTTTGAGCACTAAAAAGCAGAGAACCTCCTTTATCGGGCAACGAAACCCGCTGTGGCTTAGGAAGTTCTTCGGGTGCATAACCATCGGGCAACTGGTATGTGCCAATGTATGTATAAATCGATGGGTAAGTAAAGTCGACAGGGTAATTGCGTTCTTCGAGTTTAAAAGGGTTTTGCGTGGTATTGTAAAGCATAACCGGTTTAATTAATAAAAGTTCACCGGCTTTTTCGGCAGCCTGTTCAAATTCAACATTGTATGATGCAATAATAGGCTGGCTATTATCATTAACACCAGTTATTGAATCGGCAGTAAGTGCAGTAACTCCAAGTTCTTTTTGATGATTAGTAACATAATCGTCGGTCGATGTGTAGTAAGCCAAATCGTTTCTAAAATTCATGGCAGCATATCCATTGTGTTTTTCAATTAATGTTCCGGTAGCAGTGCCGTCGGTGGCAATATTTATGTTGGTTTGTACGGTAATGTCTTTGTTTATAAGTGGTTCTATTGTTATCCATTCGCCACCGGTTTTATTAATAAGCCTTCCTTTTTCGTTAAGGCATCGGCTGGGTA
>CAZJCR010000034.1:0-23230 GCA_964544385.1 uncultured Bacteroidales bacterium | reverse complement strand
GATGCTTAAATGGTGTAATAGTCCGGTTATTTGGGGCATTGAAAATTTTGATTTTTGTTATTTACAATAATTTTGAATAATCGATATAAATAAAGACGTTAAAAATATGGTTGATTATTTATATTTTTGCTGTAGTTAATATTTGTCATGAATTTTCAGATTGTTAAACCTAATGCTTTTTTATGTGATTACGTAAAGCAATATTGCTTTATGGAAACACATGTTGATGAAGGAAATATAATTGAAAGAGTTATTCCTGCCGATTATGTTCAATTAATGTTTCATTACCGAAACCCTTTTGTTGTGGTTAAAGATGAAATACTAGCCCATAAACAACCCCGAACAATTATTAGTGGGCTTAGTAATTCGTATTCCGACGTATCGACTTTTGGTGAGGCAGGTGTGGTTTTTGTGCAGTTTAAACCAGCCGGTGCATGTCAATTTTTTAAGTTTCCACTTTCCGAAATTGAAAATAAGAGCTTTAACCTGGCTGATATTTTTTATACTGAAGTAAAAGAGCTTGAAGAAAAATTATTTGAAACAAATACTGTTACTGGAAAAGTTCAATTAATTGAAACCTTTTTGTTAAGTAAATTTTCGCCAATTCCTAATTTTGATAAGCTGTTTATTGATAAAGGAATACAATTGATTAAACAATGCGGCGGGCAAATAACTGCAAAAAAATTGGCTGAAATAATGGCATCGACACCAAAAAGCCTTGAGAGAAAATTTGGGCAGCACTTGGGTAAAACACCAAAACAGTACATAAAATTAGTTCGGTTTTATCAAACATTAACCGATTTAAGCTTGATTAAAAATATAAACTTTACTGAGTTTGCTTTTCGTAATGGATATTTTGACCAAGCTCATTTTATACGCGATTTCAAAAATTTCTCGGGTTATACACCAAAGGAATTTGTATCTAAGTATCCCGAATTTTATGTTGATTGATGTATTGTTTGAATTATATGGTTTATTAATTAAGCAATTTTTATCAATTCCAAAAGTTATATTAGCAATAATAATCAAGAAAATAAGTCTTTAATTTTTCAATTTTGTGTTGTTGTTACCGGTATCGACAATGTTTAACATTAAAATTGAAAAAATGGAAAAAGAATTTTATTTTCAGCCAGTAGGCAGAATAATTGTTGAAAAAGAGATGTTCATTATTGAATTGCGTAAAGAATATTGGCCTGCTCTTATAAACATCGATGGTTTTAGTCACCTTCAAATTGTATGGTGGGGAAACCTTTATGATTCGCCTGAATCAAGAAAAATGTTAGTTTCGGATAAACCTTATAAAAAAGGTCCCGAAAAATTGGGTATTTTTGCAACCCGTTCGCCTGTGCGCCCCAACCCTGTTCTTATAACCAATATCGAAGTGGCAAAAATTGACATGGCAAACGGTCGTATATCAACCTATTATATTGATGCTGAACCAGGGACACCAGTACTGGATATAAAACCGTATCACTTATCGGAGCGTGTTAAGGGATGCACTGTACCTGGTTGGTGTAAACATTGGCCGAAGTGGGACGAAGAAACGGCAAATTTTGATTGGGCAAACGAATTTAATTTTTGATTAATTTTAAGGCACTTTGTTAATTACTGGCAAAGTGCCTTATTTTATTAAGTGAAATATGACAAACAGGGAAATTATCTTAAAATCGATACAATATATTGAGAAAAACTTGAAGAATGATATTAATGTAATGCAGGTTTCGCAATATATGTGTTATTCGTTGTACCATTTTATTCGATTGTTTCAAAGTGTTACTGGTTTTTCGCCAAAAAGTTATATTCAGCAACGTAGGTTATCCGATGCCGTTAACGAGTTACGCGATACCTCGAAAAAGGTGTCTGATATTGCCTACGATTATCAATTTGGTAGTCCTGAGTCGTTTACAAGGGCATTTAAAAAACAATTTGCAATTAATCCAAGCGAAATAAGGAACGGTTATCCAATTAGTTCGCTGTTTTTAACCAGTTGTATAACCGATGAATTGCTCGACCGGACTAAAAGGGCGCGACAAACTGCTCCTGAATTAATTGAGCTTGAAGAACGTACTTTAGTGGGTATCTCGTTTTTTATTTCCGACGATACTTCGGTTACTGATTTGTCGAAAGAATGGGGACGTTTGTTTCGCGAGGTTGATTCTATTAACCACAAAATTGTGCCATGGCGTTTTTATCAATTGCAATTTTGGTCCGACAAACAAGAACTTGGTGGTATGTATTTTTTTGCTGGCACCGAGGTTACTAAAATTGAAAATTTAAACCCGCTATTTGTGGTAAAAACTATTCCGGCTGGCAATTATCTTAAGTTTATTCATAAGGGTTTATCAAATAAAGTAGGATATACATATAAATATATATACAACCAGTTTTTGCCCGATACCAGTTACATTTTGAATAAACCATTTAATTTTGAATATTATGGCGATTGCTACAAAGGTGCTTGTAACGAGGACTCGGAAAGTGAAATTTATATTCCAATTAGCTAAATATATTTAAAGTATGGGGTATTATATCAATTTTGAAAAAATATTGTTAGATGAGTTTTGTGTAAAACTTAAAAAGGCTGATTTACTGCCCAGTCGTAATGTTTTGAAAAATAATATCGATTTTTATTTCGGGTTATTTAAAAAGTATGAAATCAATAATTTGCTCGAGTTACACCAGTTTCTAAAAAAAACATCAAATATTGAGCAACTTGTTACTTTTGAACATGTTAATGCTGATTACCTGAAAATTTTGTTGCGCGAAATAAATAGTTTACAGCCTAAAGCATGTAAAATTACTGAGTTTACAATGTTAAATGCCGATACACATAAAAAACTATTGGCCGTTGGTATTAATACAACTCTTCAGTTTTTTGAATATGCTTGTACTGATGAATTGCGTACTATGATTTCGAAAAAAACTGGTATTAATATTGATGAAATTAACTTGCTTGCAAGTTTAACCGACTTGAACCGTGTACGTTGGGTAGGAGCTACATTTGCCCAAATGTTGTACAAATGTGGTTACACTTCGGCTAATTTGCTTGCCAAAGCCGACTATAAATTATTGCATATAAAAATTAATGATTTAAATAAAACTCACAATGTTTTTAAGGGCTCTATTGGTTTACACGATATGAAACTTTGCGTTGAAGCTGCTGCAGAGGTATCGTGTGAAATTGAATTATGAAAATTCGTTTTGTCGTTTTTATACAATTTTCTACAACATAGTTGTCTCTAATTTTGCTGCATCATTAAAACCTAATTAATTATGGCAGCACAAATCGAAATTCGAAAAATTTACAAAAAATACTCCAATGCTACCGAAGCACTTAAAGGGGTTAATCTTGATATTGGACAAGGGCAGTTTTTTACTTTACTTGGCCCCAATGGTGCAGGCAAATCAACTTTAGTTAAAATAATTACTACTCTAATTGCTATGGATTCGGGGAGTATATTTATTTCGGGACTAAATGCCGAGACAAATCATGCAAAAATTCAATATCTTATTGGTGTTGCATCGCAGGAAAACGAAATTGACCCCGCCGAAAAAGTTGAGAACATGCTTATTTTTCAAGGCCGCTTGTTTGGTTTGTCGAAAGCCGAAGCTACTAAGCGTGCCGATGAGCTGATTACGCTTTTTGAGCTTAGTAGCGAGCGAAATAAAAAAGCTGCGGCACTATCGGGTGGAAATAAACGCCGCTTGCATTGTGCTTTAGCCTTAGTACATCGTCCGAAAATATTGTTTCTCGACGAGCCAACCGTTGGTATGGATCCATTGGCACGCGCCAACTTTTGGGATATCATTACTGCTCTCAACCAATCGCAGGGCGTAACCGTTTTTCTTACAACCCAGTACCTCGACGAAGCCGACAAACACGCTACCGAAATGGCACTGATTGTAGGAGGTGAAATCCATTTCGCGGGGAGTATCGCGGGTTTTAAAAAAAAGGTAAACCCCGACGGCAGCCTGTCGCTCGACGATAGCTACCTGAAGTACATTAAAAGTTTGAACTACAGCAAAACGTTAACAACAACTAATTAATAAAAGCTATGAAAACTGCAAATACAATATTAATTAAAAGAGGATTAGTAAAATTGGTAAAACAACCCTCGGCACCCGTTATGGGTTTTGGTATGAGCTTGTTTTTTTTGTTGGTTTACAATGCCGGAATTGGCGGTGTTGGTAATCTCGAGGCTTTTGGTACTGGTGGATACCTGTCATTTGTGTTCCCCATTGCAATCATTTCGTTGGCCATGGGCTCGTCGGCCGGGGCAGGTCAAACCTTGAATACCGACATGCAATCGGGCTATTTTCGCAGGCTTTACCTTAGCCCGGCACCCCGCTGGGTTTTAGTATTATCACCAATGCTGGCCGATACATTATCGTCGTTGGTTTTTACAGTATTGCTTATTATTATTGCTGCAATTTTTGGTGTGAGTTTTCAATTTGGCATTCTGTCGGTGTTGGGCATTTTAGTACTTTCGTTGCTTTGGTCGCTAACTCTTTGTGGTTTTTCGGCGGGTATTATGCTGCGAACAGGCCAACATCAAAGTGCAGCCATTGTTACCAACGCTGTTTTCCCACTTCTGTTTTTGAGCACCACCTTTTTGCCGCGCCAGCTTATTACATCAAAATGGCTGCTTGCGGTGTCGTGGGCTAACCCTGTAACCTATATTTTAGAGGGCAACCGCTACCTTTTGGCCGGAACATCGTCTGCAAAATTCTTTTTTTTAGGATTGTTGATAACTATAGTTACTTCAATTGTTTCGGTTGTTTTTGCATTGAAAAGTGCCAGGCATATAAAAATTTGAGGTGCAACATGCTGTTGTCAAAACCTTGTTTTATTTTTGGAAAAATGATTGGCAATTAACATAAATGAAACATCCATGATAAGGAAATTTATCACACACGAACCCCGATAAACCGGGGCAAGCAATCTGACTATAATAAAATAATAAAAATAAACAGATGAAAGATTTAACCAAAGCCGAAGAACAAATAATGCAGGTATTGTGGAAACTGAAAAAAGCATTTGTTAAAGATGTAATTGACCAGTTGCCCGAACCTAAACCTGCTTACAATACCGTTTCGACAATTATACGGATACTCGAGAAAAAAGAATTTGTCAGCCATATGGCGTATGGTAAAACATTTATGTACTTTCCATTAATATCAAAAAACGATTATTCAAAATTTTGTTTGTCGGGGTTTGTCGACAATTATTTTAGCCGTTCGTACAATAAATTGGTATCGTTTTTTACCAATGAGCAAAACATATCGCTCAACGAGCTTGAGGAGATGAAAATTCTTATCGAATCGCAAATAAACCAGAAAAAAAACTCGCAAAATGAATAACATTTTAGTAGGTCTAATCGAGTCGTCGTTGGCAATGTTGCTGTTTTACAGTATTTATGCCATTTGGCTTAAAAAAGAGACATTTTTTACAGCCAACCGTTTTTACCTTTTATTTACGGCAGCCTTTAGCGTTTTATTGCCATATATTAATGTTACATTATTTAATACCCAAAGCAACAACATTGTTTTTTATAATGTAATACAAACAATAACAGTAACCGCAACAGGTTATGAGCAGTCGGTTTTGCAAAAATTGTCGGGCTGGCAATGGGCAGGCATAATTTATTTTACCGGTTTATTTATTAGTATTTCATTATTTATTGTTAAGCTATTTAAATTAGCCAGTATTATTAAAAACGGTCAAAAATTAAATAGTCAAGGTTTTAATGGCAAAATTATGTTAATTAACAGTAATGTTCCGCCATTTACTTTTTTCGATAAAATTTATATCAATACCAAAAATTACAACCAGCAACAAATACAAAATATAGTGGCTCACGAAAAAGTGCACGTTTTTGGCCGCCACACTTTCGACAGTATTTTTTACCAGCTGTTGGTCATTGTTTTTTGGTTCAACCCAATTGTATACCGTTACCGGGTATCGGCATTAGCCAATCACGAGTTTTTGGCCGACAGCGGAGCTATAAATTCTGGTATCGAACCAATTAATTATCAGGTGTTGTTGGTTGAGCAGGCATCGGGTATAAACCCGCTTGTTTTAACCAGTACTTTTAATTCACTTATTAAAAAACGTTTAGTTATGATAACAAAAATTAAATCGTCGGCAATAAAAAAGGTTAAGCTTTTTGTTTTATTGCCAACATGCGCTGCGGTATTTATTGTTTTTGCCTGCAATAAGGCCACCGAAACCGATACTTACCAGCAAAACACACAGCTAATTACAAACCCGGTAACCGTTAATAATGCCACCGATACGGCAGTGTTTATTATATGCGACCAAATGCCCGAATTTGATGGTGGCGATTTGGCCATACGCGATTTTATTGCAAATAGCATTGTTTACCCACAACAAGCTAAATTACAAGGAATTGAAGGGCGTGTGTTTGTTCAATTTGTTGTAAACCAAAAAGGTGATGTTGAACAGGTTAAAATTGTTCGTGGAGTTCATCCTGCGTTAGACGAAGAGGCTGTCCGCGTTATTTCAATACTACCAAAGTGGAAACCTGGTATGCACAAGGGCAAACCTGTTAATGTAAGGTTTACTGTGCCAATTAATTACCAACTCAAAAATAAAAAATAATACCTAATTTGAGCGGTTAAAGTAAAGCGAACAAGAGTTTTACCTAAGTTGAGCGGTTGGAACAAAGTGAACAAACGCTTTACTTAGGTTTAACCTCGCGAATAGTATTTTATGTTTTGCTAACCACTCAATTTGGCTTAAAAGCAATTAAATTTTTACTATACACATGCCCATTCTTTGTTATAATTAGCGGTTACTCAATTTAGATTAACATTAACATGTTAAATATCAATACTTAATAATAAAATGAAATGTTAAAACAATATTTAAGCTTTGTAATAGTATTTACAATATTATTTACTGTTAATACAACTTATTGCCAAAATACGTTCGAAACTCTTTATTCGCATCAGCAATATGGGCAATTGATAAACCATTGCAGGTTACAGATAAATAATGAACCTGGCAACGGAATGGCACATTATTATTTGGCATTAGCTCAACAGTCGTTGTTTAGGTTTAACAATGCGGCAAACAGCTTTTTTAAAGCCTTTAATTTAGGTTACGAACCTGTAAGTTCGGTTTTTTTAGCGGCCTTAAATTTCGAAAAAGCCGGTAATACACCGCGCGCCGAGCAGCTTTTTTTACAATTGTTAAATACCGATAGCACGCATATTGCGGCACGTGCCAATTTGGCCTTGCTTTATAAAAATAATCACGAGTGGGTTAAAGCTGTCGATAATTTTGCGTGGCTGGCCAATGCCGACTCAACCAACGGGTATTACTACTCGCAACTTGCCTTTTGCTGTTCAAAAGCGGGTATTAGTGTGCCGGTAATTCCTTATTATATAAAAGCCATTGAGCTTAACCCAACCGACTACGAGTCGGCTAAACAGCTTGTTAACCAATGTATCGACCAAAAATATTACGATTACGCCATTAGTTATACCGATACCTTTTTGGTATCATTTAAAAACGATATTTATTTTTTAAAACAACAAGCACTTTTATCGGCATTAACAGGTAATTATTTAGATGCTGTACGCAATTTTGAAAACGTGGTTGCTTTGGGCGATACATCGCAATTTACATGTAAATATTACGGGCAAAGCTTATATAACAACGGAAACTACGAGCAAGCAACCATTTGGCTTGGACGTTACCTTAATAATAAGCCCGACGATGCGCACCAGCGTATTATATTAGGTTTAGCTTGTAATTATGCTTATAAATATACCGATGCAATAAACCATTTTGATATGGCTTACTCGCAAATATTTGATAAAAAACTCATTTCGCGTATTGATACCGAACGCGGTAACACCTACAGCCGATATGCCGATTATATTGCTTTTCGCGATACAACGCCAGCAAAAAAAAACGAGTTGTATAATAATGCACTTACCTCTTATCAGTCGGCAATTAATATTTACCCCCAAAATTACGAAGCACTAAAGCTTATTGCATTACTGTACGAGCAAAAATTTAAAAATCAGCAATTAGCCCTTTATTACTATCAAAAATATTACGATACAACACCTCCAGGCGTTTTCGACGAGTTGTCGCTCGATTGGGTACAAAAAAAAATATCGACCTTAAAAGAAGAGTTGCATTTTATGGGAAATTAACCAAGCCTTGATTATATTTGGGTATGTTTAAAACAGTTAACTTTAGGCAATAATTATTTAAAATAAAACATAATTACCTGCACTATTGTTACAGTTATAATTAAAAAATACCCTAATGAAATTATTTTACTTATTATTGTTTGTTACAATATTGTTTTGTAATAAAAACCTACAGTCGCAAAATGTCGAAAAACAGTGGGAAACCGACACCGTTTTTAACACACCCGAGTCGGTTTTTTTTGCCGATACAGTTTTATTTGTAAGCTGCCTAAACAGCCGCTCCGATAAAAAACTTAACGACGGTTATATTGCTAAACTTACTATCGACGGCCAAATAATTAACCAAAAATGGGCAATAAACTTAGTTGACCCACGCGGTTTGGGTGTTTTGGCCGATACCCTTTTTGTTACCGACAACGACAAGCTAATAGGCATAAATATAAAAAGTGGCGAAATTGAAATTGAAAAAACAATATTACAGGCCAATTATTTAAACGATATTGCTGTTGGCAACAATACCGTTTATTTTTCCGACATGGGCGGTTCAGCAATATATAAATATTGTCAAAATACAGTATCGCTATTAGCAGCCGATACCTTATTAAAACGGGTAAATGGTTTATGCTTTTATAATGATATATTATATGCAGGAACAAATAATAACATTTATACAGTTGATACACTAACAGGCCAATTAAAAACATATATATTGCAAACCGGCCCGGTTGATGGCCTTGAGCGGCTCGACAATAACAGTATGTTAACATCAGATTGGGCCGGTAAAGTACAAATAGTTAGCCGAAACAGCCCACCGGTAATATTACTTAACTTTTCGTCGACAAGTTATAATGCAGCCGATATTACATATTCGCAAAAACACCGGACAATATTCATACCTACTTTTTTTGGAAATAGTGTGGCTGCATACATTTTAATTGAGTAATTTTTGTTTTAAAGTGTATCTTTGCGCCTTAAAATTTACAGGGTAGTATTTACAAAACTGGTAAACAAAAAAATGTTTACAAAGTATTTTATTTGTCATAAATAATTCATTATCATGGCTGAAATTATAGTAGAACCAATTGAGGAATACGGGTTAAGTTCCGAAAGTAAGCCCAAACAATTGTTCTCGAAAGTTGGTATTGTAGGATGTGGCTCGGTAGGCCGCAATATTGCTTTAATGATAAGCAAAAAAGAGGTCGATGTTGTTTTTATCGAACTGTCGGAAGAACTTGTACAAGATGCCTTACAAAAAATTGACCAGGAACTTGATTACGCTATCGACCATTGGGGTTTAACCCATGGCGATAAACGCGCCATATTGTCGCGAATAAACGGTTATGTTGGTTACGAAAATCTTGCCGGTTGCGATTTAGTTATCGAATCGATTAGGTTAAAAACACGGCAACGACTTATTAACAGCCGTCGCGAGGTATTTGTTAGCGCCGAGCGCGTTGTGTCGCCCGGGTGTATAATTACCACAAACTCAACCATGATAATAATAACCGAGCTGGCATCGGCACTTGAGCATAAAGAGAGATGCCTTAGCCTTAACTTTTTAACCAGCAACCCCAACTCCGAGATTGTAGAAATTGTACGGAGCAATTATACTACCGACGAGGTTTACAACAAAATGGTAAAATTTATCGAGATGCTCGATAAAGTTGCTGTGCCTGTTGAGGAGTCGGCCGGCCTTATTAGCATGCGCGTTTTTGTTGCACAGCTTAACGAGGCCTGCGACGTTTTACAAGAGGGCGTTGGTACTATGGACGACATTGACCTTACAATGCGATTAGGTTGGGGGCAATCGTTAGGCCCTTTTGAACTTGCCGATAAAATTGGATTAGACAAAGTTTTACGTTGGACCGATAACCTTTACGAAGAGTTTGGCGACACTAAATACAAAGCACGCCCAATTTTAAAGCGGCTTGTACGCGCCGGGCGTATTGGGCGTGTTACATTTAGCGGTTTTTACAAATATAACGACGACGGTAAACGTATTAGTTAAGCTTTTTATATTTCAACTTTTTTTACCCGAATACAATAAACTAATTATAAAATGAAGATTCTCGTACTTAATTGCGGCAGTTCATCAATAAAATTCCAGCTTTGGGACATGGAACAGCGTAAAGCCAAAGCCGTTGGCGTTGCCGAAAAAGTTGGGCTTAAAGGTTCGTTTGTAAAATACGAAAAAGAGAGCGGGCAGGTAGTTCGTTTCGAGGGCGAAATTATTGACCACCAAACCGGTATCGAATATATTTTGGGCATACTTATTAGCCAAAAACACGGATGCCTGAAATCGCTTAACCAGCTCGATGCAGTTGGCCATCGCGTTGCTCATGGCGGCGAGTTTTTTCAGGGCAGTGCATTTATCGATGCTAATGTTTTGGCAAATATTGAGTTATGTAACGAGCTGGCTCCTTTGCATAATCCGGCAAACGTTAAAGGTATAAAAGCAATGATGCACCTGTTGCCAGGTATAAGGCAGGTTGCGGTTTTCGATACAGCTTTTCACCAAACTATGCCCGAACATGCTTTTATGTATGCAATACCATACTCGTTATATACAAAATATAAAATCCGCAGGTACGGTTTTCATGGCACAAGCCACTCATATATATCGGCAAAAGCATGTAACGAGTTAGGTATCGACATAAAAACACAAAAAATTATTACCTGCCACCTTGGTAATGGAGCATCAATGTGTGCAATACAAAATGGCGTATCGGTTGATACATCGATGGGTTTTACCCCTGTTGAAGGCCTTATTATGGGTACCCGCTCGGGCGACCTCGATATTGGCGCAGTTAATTATATACTCGACAAAGAGGAGCTCGAAATTAGTGCCATTAATACAGTTTTTAATAAGCAAAGCGGAATGTTGGGTGTATCGGGCGTGTCGTCTGATATGCGCGAATTACAAAACGCTGCCTGGAACGAGAAAAACGAGCGCGCCCAAATTGCTCTTAACATGTATTATTATCGTATTAAAAAATATATTGGTGCTTATGCCGCGGCAATGGGCGGTGTCGATATACTTATATTTTCGGGCGGAATTGGCGAGAATGGCCCGGTTACCCGCCTTAATGTATGCAAAGGGCTTGAGTTTTTAGGTATCGAGATAGACAGCCAGGTTAACGAAAATATTTACGGACAGCTGAAAACAATATCGGCACCAGCCGGCAAAGTTAAAGTAATGGTTATACCTACCAACGAAGAACTTGTTATTGCCAACGATACATATAATATTGTATCGAAAAAATAAACTTTAACAGCTAAAATATTAACCATAGCAAAAAACATTAGCATTTTTTATATTTTTGCGCCGATTAAAAACTAATTCACTATGTTCGAAAATTTATCAGACAGGTTAGAACGTTCGTTTAAACTTATAAAAGGCGAGGGCCGCATATCGGAAATTAATATTGCCGAAACACTTAAAGATGTTCGCAAAGCCTTGCTCGACGCCGACGTTAACTATAAAATTGCTAAAACCTTTACCGATACAGTTAAAGAAAAAGCCATTGGCCAAAATGTTTTAAACTCGGTTAAACCGGGCCAAATGATGGTAAAAATTGTACACGACGAACTGGCACTTTTAATGGGTGGCAAATCGGTCGATATTAATATTAAAACAAACCCGTCGGTTATACTTATAGCTGGGTTACAAGGTTCGGGTAAAACCACATTTACCGGCAAACTGGCCAATATGCTTAAACTAAAACGCGGTAAAACCCCGCTTTTAATTGCAGGCGACGTTTACAGGCCGGCGGCTATTGACCAGCTAAAAATTCTTGGACAACAAATTGGAGTTGAAGTTTATACCGAAGAAGGTTGTAACGACCCGGTAAAACTTGCTAAAGACGGTATTAAATATGCAAAACAACATGGTAACGACCTTGTAATTATTGATACCGCCGGGCGTTTGGCAATTGATGAACAAATGATGAACGAAATTGCAGCTGTTAAAAAAGCTGTGGATCCGCACGAGATACTATTTGTTGTTGATTCAATGACCGGTCAGGATGCTGTTAATACTGCTAAAGAATTTAACGACCGCCTGAATTTTGACGGTGTTGTACTTACAAAGCTCGATGGTGATACCCGCGGTGGTGCTGCATTATCGATACGCTCGGTTGTTGATAAACCAATAAAATTTGTTGGTACCGGCGAAAAAATGGAAGCACTTGATGTTTTTTACCCCGAACGTATGGCCGACCGCATATTAGGTATGGGCGATATTGTGTCGCTGGTTGAACGTGCACAGGAACAATTTGATGCAGAAGAGGCTCGTCAACTGCAAAAAAAGATAGCTAAAAACCAATTTGGTTTCGACGATTTTTTAGCCCAAATACAACAAATTAAAAAAATGGGCAATCTTAAAGACCTTGCCTCAATGATACCTGGAGTTGGTAAAGCCCTTAAAAATGTTGATATCGACGACGATGCTTTTAAAGGTATTGAAGCAATTATTTACTCAATGACACCCACCGAACGTAACGAACCATCGGTTATAAACGGCTCGCGCCGTAAACGTATAGCCGAAGGTAGCGGAACATCAATACAAGAGGTTAACAGGTTGTTAAAACAATTTGACGAAACCCGAAAGATGATGAAAATGGTTAGTGGCGGCGGTGGCAAAAACATAGCTCGTATGATGGGCGGTATGCGTAACCGAAAATAAATTATTCGAAAAATATATGGTATTAATCGACGGGAAAGAAATTAGCAACCAAATTCAAACCGAAGTAGCTGAACAGGTAAACAAAATAAAAGAAATTGGGCAGCGCGCCCCAAACCTTGCAGTTATTATGGTTGGCAACAACGGCTCAAGCGCAACTTACGTAGCAAATAAAATAAAAATGTGCAATAAGGTGGGTTTCGAGTCTACTGATATACACTATCCCGAATCGGTTACCGAGGCCGAAATTATCGAAAAAATAAACGAGATAAACAACAACCCGCTTATTGATGGGCTTATTGTACAATTGCCATTACCTTCGCACATTCGCGAATCGGAAATAATACAGGCCATTGATTACCGAAAAGATGTAGATGGTTTTCACCCTGTTAATACCGGGCGCATGGCAATGGGGCTGCCGGCATTCTTACCTGCCACACCTGCTGGTGTAATAGAGCTTATGCGCCGTTACAAAATTGAAACCGAAGGTAAAAACTGTGTTGTTTTAGGCCGTAGTAATATAGTGGGCACACCGGTAAGCCTTTTAATGTCGCGTAAAGCATGGCCGGGCAATGCCACTGTTACAATTTGCCACAGCCATACAAAAAACCTAAAACAAATATGCGCCGCCGCCGACATACTAATTGTTGCAATTGGTAAGCCCGAGTTTGTAACAGCCGATATGGTAAAACCCGGTGCAGTAGTTATTGATGTTGGTATACACAGGTTTGAGGCTTCTGGTACAAAAACAGGCTTTAAACTTAAAGGCGATGTAAAATTCGACGAAGTATCAAAAGTTGCCGGTTACATTACACCTGTGCCTGGCGGGGTTGGGCCTATGACAATTATAAGCCTTATACAAAATACATTACTTGCAGCAACAAAAGCAATTTATACCTAAGCTGAGCGGTTGGAGCTAAGCGAACAAACGCTTTAATTAGGTATGACCCCGATTTAGAACTTGTGGACTTTCACAAACGTAGTGCAGTAAAAGGCTTACAAAGTCTTTATCGTGAGCGGAAATCGTTCAATTTGGGTCTAAACCGATTGAGTGAACCGCTCAATTTGAGTTATAAATAAATTTTGCAAAATAATTGCATAATTAGTATGCTAATAATTAGCAATTTAGCATGTGCTTTTTAATGCTTAGTATTATTAAAAAGCAGATAATCTGTTTTTTTTTAACCCATCGTGCATTTTATTTGTTATACATATACAAAATAAGTACTAAGTTGAGCGGTTGGAGCTAAGCGAAAAAACGCTTTACTTAGGTATAACCCCGATTTAGAGTTTGTTGTGTTTTACTAACCAAGTATAGTGGAATACTTACAAAATCTAAATCGATTGAGCGAAACGCTCAATATGGGTTAAAGTGTTTTGAATATTATATTAAATAACAACACTAAAATATTGGGTTATGAAAAATTTACTTATTATTATTGTTGCAGTATTAGCATTAGGATGTCAAACTGCTCCTCAAAAAAAAGGCCGCCCTGCCGATGTCGAAAAAGTGCTAAGGCTTTTTGTCGATGCTGTGGCCCAAAGCGATATGGAACTTATTGACCAATTAGTAAGCCCGGGTTTTATAATTTACGAGAATGGTAAAATTTGGAATGTCGATAGTTTGTACAAAGCACTTGAAGGTTACCGCGACATTAAAATAAGTTACAATATTGAAAATGTTGATATTACCGCCGATTATAATACCGCTCGTGCTATTTTTACTAATACAGGTACTTTCGATTTTACAAATACAGTTACCACATTAAAGTTTGCCGAGAGCGCAACATTTGTTAAAATTAATAACCAATGGAAAGTTGAGTTTTATCACTCAACCCATATAAGGTATCAATAAGTATTACCTAAGTTGAGCCGGTTTAAGCAAAACAAACAGGCACTCTGCATAGTTATAACCCCGATGTTTATTTTTTGCTTTTTGCAAACTAAATTATATTAAATGGTTACATAGTCTAAATCGATTGAGCGATTCGCTCAATTTAGGTTTGTTTGATAATAGCTATGTTAATATCGATAATATCGATATAATATATTTACTATTTAAAAAATCGATTTATATCTTTAAAAAATTTTTTACAATAATAATTTAACAAATAAAACTTATGGATTTTATTAAGAAAGCTGAAATTCAAAAAACACAAACACAAACAACTTATACCAACACTGATACCGAACATGTAAAATGCCTTATTATAGGTTCGGGTCCTGCCGGTTACACAGCCGCAATTTATGCTGCACGCGCAAACCTTAGCCCTGTTATGGTACAGGGTATGCAAGCAGGGGGGCAGCTTACTACAACAACCGAGATTGATAATTTTCCGGGTTACCCAAATGGTATTGACGGTACAGCAATGATGGAGGACCTTAAAAATCAGGCTATGCGTTTTGGTACCGATATTAGATGGGGAACAGTTACAAAAGTCGATTTTTCGGGCAAAATACATAAAGTAGTAATCGACGGCGAAAAAACCATTAATGCCGATACTGTTATTATAGCAACAGGTGCAACCGCCAAATACCTCGGGCTCGAGTCGGAAGAAAAATATCGTGGAGGCGGAGTTTCGGCATGTGCAACATGCGATGGCTTTTTTTATCGCGGTAAAACTGTTGCAGTAGTTGGTGGTGGCGATACTGCTGCCGAAGAGGCTACATATTTGGCCAACTTGTGCAAAAAAGTTTACCTTATTGTTCGCAAAGATTATTTGCGCGCATCAAAAGCTATGCAACAAAGAGTTGAAAGCACACCTAATATTGAAGTACTTTATAATCACAATACTAAAGAATTATATGGCGATGGTGTTGTTGAGGGTGCATTACTTTTAAAAGATATGGGAAAACCAAGCGAGAAACTTGTTGACATAAAAATCGACGGCTTTTTTCTTGCAATTGGGCACACGCCAAATTCCGACATTTTTAAACCATTTATACAAACCGACGATAACGGGTATATAATAACGCAAGGCAAATCGTCGAAAACTAATGTTGGTGGTGTATTTGCCTGCGGCGACGTTCAAGATAGCCATTACAGGCAGGCAATTACCGCTGCAGGTTCGGGTTGTATGGCAGCATTAGATGCTGAGCGGTATTTAGCTAATAACAAATTGTAAAAAAAACGAACTTAAAAATATCATATTGATATTTATTTGAGTTTTTCATATAAAAATAATTTTAATCAATCATTTACATAATATTATTTTAATATAAAGGTGTAAATGATTGATTTTTTGTTTAATACAATTAACCATATAGTTGCAGTTATTGGTAAAATATATGTTGTGCAAACGTTTTCTGATTGATAATCAAAACAAATAAGGTTGATTGAGTTAATAAATAAACTTGATAATACCAAAATAATATGTATTTTTACTTTCTTTAAATGTGAACTTACAAATAATTATTAACTAAACTTTAGATGCTTATGAAAAAGAGAAGATTACTGCTCTTCAGGTTTTTAAGCCTGTTTATGCTCTTTTCGGTACTAAGTGTTAGCGTTGTTCAGGCTCAGTCCAAACGCATCACTCAGGAGGAAATGGACATTATATCGAAAAAAATCCAAATACATGGAGAAAAACCAAATTTGGACCAACAAGTACCCGTTAGTTTAAAAACAAAAGAGGCTGGGGTAGCTCCCAAAGTCGTGTATTTAAACGAGGGTTTTGAAAGTGGTTCTCTGCCAACTGGTTGGTTAAATATCGATTCTGATGATGATGGTTACCTTTGGGGGTCTGCAGCTACTGCTGATAACCCGGCTCATACTGGTAACTATTCGTTTTATTCAGCATCGTTTATTAATTATTTAGGGGCTATTAATCCCGACAACTGGTTAATTACACCACGAATTAATATTATAGCTGCTGGTTGTAAATTAAGCTATTGGATAGGGGCACAGGATCCTGAATGGCCTGCTGAACATTATAGTGTTTTGGTTTCGACAACTAATACATCGTTATCAAGTTTTACACCTGTTTTTACCGAAACTTTAACAAGTGGTGATTGGAAAAAAGTAACGATTGATTTGGCCGATTATGTTGGTGAGCAAATTTATATTGCTTTCAGGCATTTTGATTGCACTGATAATTTCGGGATTAAAATTGACGATATTCTAATTAAGGATGATTCACCTTACAGTTTTAATGTAACAATACCAAACGATGTTAAGGTTGATGTTGGTACCAGTTATAAGTATAAATTTGTTATAAATAATGATGGTACTGTAGATGATAGTTATACTGTGAATTGGGACGAAGGTGATGGCTATTTTAGCTATTCGCTTTTAGATAGTGATGGTACAACTCCGTTAAACAATGGTTTTTCGATTGTTGCCGGGGCGTCAAAAACATTATACTATCAAGTGTCATTGTATGCTTTTGTAAACGATGGCGTTACCAATAATAAAGTTATAGCTATTAACTCAAATGGCGATAATACGCTTTCGGTTGTTGATACAGTTAAAACAACAGCTGTTAATTCAATATTTAATGAAAGTTTTGAAATCGCCGTTCCACCTGCTGGTTGGTCAGTTGATAATGTTGGCCCTGGTTTTATAAAAACATCTACTCAGGTAAACTCTGGTAGTTTTTCGGCTTTTCATAATGATGATTCATATGATTGCAGTGACTGGTTAATTACACCGGCAATTAAAATAACCAGTAAAGCACAAGTATTGAGGTATAGTGAGTATGTTAATTACAGTGGCTATGCCAAATTACATGAAGTTTATGTATCAACATCGTCCGATATGTCGGGTGCTGTATTAATTAACGATGTAATAGGTGCCGAAGATACATGGGTTGAAAAGGAATTCTCATTAGCAGCTTTTGAAGATCAAACTATTTATATAGGTTTTTTTTACCAGGGATTTAACAGATCAGAATGGTATATTGACGACGTAAAAGTTAGTGCACCTAAAGTTTTTTGGAATGAAATTTATAGTTATTCTTTTAAATATGTAAATGGCAATGCCCAAATTGATCAGGATACAAAGGAAATTTTTGCAACTGTTCCGTTTGGTACCGGTTTTGACACGCTTACTGCAATTTTTGGCATTACATCGCCCGATGGAGTTGCTCGTGTAAACGGCAAAAAACAAGTAAGTGGTGTAACTAAAAATAATTTTACAAACCCGGTAGTTTATGCTGTGTCCGATGAAAATGGCATTACACGCAACTATACTGTTTATGTTGAGCGCGCCGAGCCTGTTACAGCATTTACACTTACAAATGCTACTAATGTTCAATATTATAACGATACCGTTTGGGTTACACTTACTGCAAATGCTAATTTTGCCGATCAGGTAGTTACTTTTGCTATGGCCGACCCATTGTACGAGTTGTATAATGGCGAAACTCTTTTAGTTTCGGGTACATCAAAAATAAATGTTACCAATCCTGTTGTTTTAACAGCCAAAGCTGGCAACATTGAAAAGAATTATACTATTATTGCATCAAAAGAAGGTGCATTAACAGCAATAGCATTTAGTGGTTATTACAATAACCAGTTAATTAGTTTCCCATCATATATTTATGGTGATATTAATTATTCTGAAAAAACTGTAAACTTTATTGTTCCTTACGGGATACCGGTTGATTCGATACGTACACTTTTTGCTGTTAAACCTTATGTAACAGGTGTTGCTTACGATGGTATTGCTATTACTAGCGGTAGTATTTGCGATTACGAAATTGAAGGCAGCTTGATCCTTACCTTGGCCGATGCAAAAGGTACCGAAGAGTATGTTGTTAAAGTATCGCACCACGAAGGAAGTTACAAAAACGAAATACTTTCGGTTACAAACATTCCTAATTTAGTAGGTTCGTTACAATGGGATAATTATGGCCGCCGTATTTCGGGTGAAGTTATGTACGACTCAACTTTGGTTATTAAACCAAAATTTGTTGTTTCTGATTTAGCAACTATTGCCGATACTACAGTTGCCCACAATTTTGCCCAAGGTCCTGTTAATTATACAGTACGTTCGCAAAACGGGGCCGAAGCTGTTTGGCAACTTTCGTTAACCGAAGCAGCTCCATCAAATGAAGCTAAAGTTTTAACATTTTTACATAATGACCAGTTCGATGGTTGGGTTGATAAGAACAATATTTTTAATATTGCTGACCCCGAAATTAATTTAGCTAATGTAAAAGTTGAATTAAAGACAAGCTTTGGGGCTACAGTTAAACCCGAAATGGTTTCACCATCGGTTGTCGATTTTACCAAACAGCCTGTTATATTTAAAGTAACAGCTCAGGATTCGTCGGTTGTTAGCTACAATGCTTATATAACCCCGATAGATGAAGATGCCCCTGTTGTTAGCCTTACCGCTACAACAATTGGTAACGCAACCGATACTGTTAGTGTTAAAATTAAAGATGCTGCAACAGTATTAGGTTTAAATTATGCGCTTGTTCACAAAAGCATACAGGGTAATTTTGCATCAATAGTTGGCAATAATAATACAATGCAACAAGCAATTGCATCGGGTTTAATTGTAACAGGCTCGTCTGACGAAGGTGTTACCGATACAATATTTAAACTACCGGCTTTAGGCTTAAAAGCAGGTGTTTACCGTGCAATTGCGCAAGATGCTTTTGATAATATGTCGGCTTTCACTGCCGATAGTATAGTTATTGGTATCGATACAATTAGTGTTAGCAATTTTGCCGATATGGAAATATTTAATAATGTTATTTATAAATATACCGGCCAGGCTGTTATTACTTTTGCCCAGGATTTCCGTAATCAAAAATTTGTACAGGATGCTACAATGGGTATGCTTATCGACGATTTTGATGGTTATACCGACTCGGTTGGTACTGCTAAAATCGTTGCAGGCGATGTTATAACCGGTATTTATGGTAAATTGGTTAATTACAATAATACTATTGAGTTCCAACCTATACAAAAATCGGTTAATACAGTAAGTGTAACAGCTTCGGGCAAAACTGTTGAGCCAATCGAATTAACATTCGAAGAGTTTAACTCTAATTTGTTCGATTACCAGAATATGTTAGTTAAATTATCGAACGTGTCGTTTAACGATGCCGATAATTCGAACTACTTTACAAATGGTGCTATTTATGATATTACCGATAACGCATTTAATGGTTCGGCTAAATTCCGTACAACTTTTTACGACGTTGATTATATTGGCAGTTACCTACCTGAAGGGGTATTTAATATTGTTGGTATTAAAAATATTCGTGATAACCAAGCTGTATTATCGGCTCGTTCTAATGCCGATTTTGACGAAATTACCACTTCCATATTTGCTATAAGCCCCGAAGAGTGGACAATTAATACTATTGGTATTAGTCCCTATGTAAATGAGTTCACTATTTCGAACATGGGTGTTGAAAATATCGAAATAAGTAATATTTATATCGAAGGTGCTCCTGAATTTGTAATGGCAACAATTAAAAATGTTACTGTTGAACCATACTCATTGTATAGCTTTAATGTTAATTTTGTACCTGCTGCTTATGGTTCATATACTGCTGAAGTATTAATTGAATTTGCCGACGGTACAGTTAATAAGGTAGCTTTAAGTGCAACTGTTAGTGAAGCTTTTTTAGCCCAGTTCCCATATTCAACAACATTTAACACTCAGGCCGATGTTATAGGCTGGTCGGTTGAAAATTATGGTTCAGGTTCAGGATTCCAATGGGGCGAGGGTTTAGGTTCAACTAACTCTTTCTATCGTGTTGGTTACGAGAATACTGGATATGTGCCATCTGACGAAGCATTATTACTTTCGCCAATTATTGATATGTCGGATGCTAAATCGCCTAAAGTTGAATGGAACAATACCATGATTATTGCTGGTTATGCAACAACTGCTTTACTTGTATCGGTAAATGGAGGTAGTTTCATGTTAGTCGATTATATTGAAACCGAAGAACAAGTTATAACTCCGCTTGCATTTGAATTAGCGACATTGGCAGGTGCTTCAAAAGTACAATTTGCATTTTACATTTATGAACCTGATGGTGGTTATGGTTCGCCAGTTACATGGTGGGATATTGATGATTTTAAAGTGTATGATGTTTCTGATGTTCCTGTATTTGATATAACTGCACAGTCAGTTGATTTTGGTGCTTGCGAAAGCCCAATTGCTAATGGTATTACTATATCGAATACCGGTGCAAGTTATTTTACATTAAACAGCATTACAATTAAAGAAGGCAGTAGTGATGAATTTGCATTGCTGCAAGTTCCAACAACAGCTGTTGATGTATATACTAATACAGTAACATTTGGTGTAGCATTTTATGCTGCTTTAGGCGAGCATAATGGTGTTGTAGTTGTTAATTATTCAACTCCCCGCGATGGTGCACAAACATTTGAAATACCTGTTTCAGGTATAGGTGTTGATTGTTCTGTTGCTACTGCTGCTGTAATTGGTGAAAACCAGGCTCCTTATGCCCCGGTTTGGTTCGAATACACTCCAAGTAACGACGAATTGTTAACAATTTCGTCGGAAGCCAGTGGTGCCGATACCGATTTAAAAGTACTCGATGCTTGCGATGGCAAAGTAGTAGCCTCTAACGATGATATTAACAGTGATGCTAAAATATTCTCGTCGAAAGTTACTTTCCCTGCACATAGTGGTGTAACATATAAGATACATTGGTTAGGTACATGGGAAAAACAAGGCTTTACATGGACACTTGAATCGCAACCTATACAAACTGCCCCTGTATTATTATCGGTTAACACAATGGCTATGAATGCCGATAGTGCAAAAGCTACATTGTCGTTTACCGAAATGTACCAGTTTGAAACTCAGGCCAGAACTTTCAGTGCCGATAAAAATGGTATTAAATCGGGTTTAGTTTCGAAAAAAATTACTCACGATGTTTTTGAAGTAATTAAACTTACCCCAAGCCGCGATTGGGCACCCGAAGGTACTCCTGAAGTTGAACCAAATAATGGTTTAGCTACTGCTAATGAAATTGAAATTGGTACTGTTAGTAAACCAACTGCAATTACAGGTTATGTTGGCGGCCCATCTGATGCATCAGACTTCTTTGTTTTTGAAACTGACGAGTCGGGTTACATTAATGGTTCAATTGATGTTCAACCTGGCGGTAAAGCATATTTTTTAATTTATGCCGATTTTGATGGTGATGGTAAATATTCATACATTACTTATGTATTAACCGAAACAACAGGTACAATTAAAACCGAGCTTGTTCCGGCTACCGATTACTTTGTGTGTGTTCAGGCAGTTGGTTCATTCGCTGCACCTGGTGCAGGTTATAACTATAAACTTTGGTTCTCGCAACCTCCATCATATGTGGTTTACCGCGATAACTTTAAAATTGCAGGTCCCGAACCTATGGGCTTTACTTATACCGATGAAATTCCGTTTAACAGGGAATTCTGCTATAGTGTAGCTCAAATTAAAAACGACGGTAAAGAATCGGATAAATCGAACTCAATTTGTGTTACAGCTCAACCAAGCGAAGGCGATATTTGCGTTTTTGCAAAAGAAATAGCTGTTAACAACCGTTATTTAGCACCTCGCGCTCCTTATTGGTATAAAATTACCCCATCTGAGTCGATGTCGATAAAAATAAGCTCGAATGTTGAAGGGAACGACCCTGAAGGGAACGATACCCGTTTGGTAGTTTACGAAACATGCGATATAGCATCACCAGGCGATGATGCAGCTGCTGATTTTATTGCTTACAGCGAAGATGTTGACTATGCAGGTAAAATATTTACTTCGGAGGTGGAATTTGTTGCCCTCGAAGGTAAAACTTACCTTGTATACTGGCATGATATATGGTCAAAAGCCCCATTCTATTTCGAAGTAACATCGTCGGAACTTAAAGAAGGCGATTTTGTTGAAACTGCTATACCATTAACATTACCTGTTATTGATATGGACGGAACAACAAGTGGTTTTGCACACAATTACAATGCAACACCTTGTGGTACTGACTATATGGGCGGTAACGATATCGTTTATACTTTCGAAGTTCCTTATGGTGGTACAATATCGGGTAGTATTACCGGTACTTATGTTGGTATGTTTGTAATTTCAGGTACACCCGATAAAGGTTCTTGTGTTACAAGTGCTAAAGGTGCTACAGCAGGTTCGTTTACTAACCGTAAAATTAACAAAGGCAAATATTATGTTATAGTTTCAACACAGTCGCCGACTAAAGAAACTGACTTTGTTATGAACCTTTCGTACACGCCTGCCGACAAAGAAACTATCACTTACAATGTTGACATGAACAACCAAATTATACTTGGTAAATTCAATAAAACATCGCAAAAAGTATATGTAGGTGGTACATTCAATGGTTGGGAATCGGTTGAAATGATAGATGC
>CAZJCR010000033.1:0-23236 GCA_964544385.1 uncultured Bacteroidales bacterium | reverse complement strand
CAACCAACTTATTATTTCGATTATAATTCAAAATTTTTATGTGGTGATAATGTTATTTATCAAATTGCAGCTATTACTCCTCAGGGTTGTCGTTCTGCTTTATCAAATCCGGCTGACGCTTATCCAAGTTGGCGAAACAATAATGCCAACGAAAAAATAAAGAAAGTATATATTAGTGAGTCATGTTGGAGTTGGTGTTGCGGTGGTATAGATGGCAAAATTGAATTAAATGTTGTACCAGTATATTACGATAAGAGTAGTGGTTCTGTAAGTCTTGCAAGGAAATCACTTGGTAAAAAAACAAGGGATGAACAACGCGGTAAATGGTGTGATTATAATAGTGTTTTGTTTAGATGGGATATTAATAAACATGCATATAACTATTTGCTTTCGGTTTATGAGGATGATGGTGGTAATGGAAACGGGGTTACAGTTACTGTTGGTGCTGTTTATAAAATTACAGATTCGTTAGAAGCTAATGCTTCAATATCTTATAATATTGATAATAGAGATGAAGAATTTGGGGAGGTTGAAGTGTACTATTTTGATGAGGAAAATAACGAATTTTCGCTACATCCAGAAAAAGGTTCAGCAAAAATTATGGTTGGCCAATAATTATAGTGGGTAGCAGTTTTAACTGTTACCCATTATTAATTGTTTTTTAATAAGTTGGTTTTAAATTACTTTAATTATGAAAAATTCAAAACTTTTTTACATTTTTTTTATTGTTATAACAATGTCGTGTAATAAAAATGGGATTAAAAACACCGAGTTAGCTATAAATAAACTCGAATATGTTACACACAACAGTGTATTTATAAACAACTATGTTTTTAATACCGAAAACCCGTTCTATGTTCATTATAGCGGTATTTGTTATGCCCAACACCCAAACCCAACAGTAAACGATAGTATTGTTGAGAATTATAATCGGTCGGGCACAAATGCTACTCCAATATCGGGTTTAAAACCCAATACAAATTATTATGTTAAAGTGTATGCCTACACCGACGATGGTTATGGTTATAGCAATGCCGAAGTGTTTAAAACCAATGATGTTGAATATTTTACCGACCCCAGAGATGGACAAAAATATCCTATAATTACTATTGGCAACCAAACGTGGTTTGCATCAAACCTTAACTACAAAACAAGTACTGGTTCGTATTACTTTAATAACGACAGCTTAAAATATGCAAACGAATATGGCTTATTATATACTTTCGAGTCGGCATTAATAGCTTGCCCCGATGGTTGGCATATTCCGTCGGACGATGAGTGGAAAATATTAGAAATGGAACTTGGGATGTCGCAACTATCGGCCGATAGCTTATGGTGGCGTTATACAATAGTAGGTAATAAAATGAAAGAACCCGGTTCACGTTTGTGGAACTATGATTATGACGAAATTGCCACTAACCAAAGTGGCTTAACAGTTAAGCCTGCGGGTATATATTATTTGAGTACTAATGAATTTAGTTACCCTAATTCAATAACAGCATTTTGGAGTTCTACATTACACAACGATATGGTATATATAAGGGAATTTAGTTATCGCCATGGTGGTATTAATCGATATTATTATAATAAAAGTAGTGCAATGTCGGTTAGGTGTGTTAAAAATTAATTATAGCCCAAAATTAGCAGTTTTTCTGGCATAGCCTTCTGCCTTACAACAAGTAGGCAGTAAAAGCCTAAAGGTTATTGCCTAAGTTGAGCGGTTTAAGCAAAGCTCTTGTTTGCTTAAACCGCTCAACTTACATATTATTTTATAAACCAATGGTTTTATAACTTAAAACAAACAAGCTTAGGTTGTAGTTTTATTATATTAAACTAAAGCAACAAGTAGGCTTATGGCATTTTTATATATATTTGGCATCACAAATAAATAAATTATTGTTATAATGTTGCAAAAATTTAAAAACGCCCTTGCAAGGCTGTTTGTTACAAACCTGCCAATACTTTTTGTTATGGCTGTTTTGCGTGTTTTACAGTACTTTTTCGTAACAAAAAGCTTTTATTATGTTAATAATATAATACTTAACGAGCTTATTGGTTTAGCTGTCGATATTTGGTTTTGGCTTGTTTTATATGGTTTTTCGGCACTGGTTTTTATTCCCTTGTTTTTGTTTAACAACAATTTTGCAAAAGTATGGCAGCAATTTGTAAATATTATTATTGTTGTAGGTTCGGCCGGTTTGTTGGTTACTTTTGCCGAACGGCTTGTGCCTTTTGGCCACGAGCTTTTTATTCGTAACCCGGCCGATACTTTTAGTACTATTGCACAGTACTCAACCGGGGGTTATTTACCTGTTGTAATAATTATTACATCATTATTGGTGTATTTTGTGATGACAAACATATTTAACAAAAAAATTAATTTCACATTTTACCAACCAATTGCACTATGTGTTTTTTTTGCATCAATAATATCAATAGCTTTAATAAGCCAAATAAACAATACAAACCAAAGCGCGGTTAATTACATACGTTGTAACAAAACAACATTTTTTGTTACCGATGCCATTAACTATTTTAAAACTAATAATATTGATACGCAAAGCACAACCGATACAACTAATTTTAACAGTTTTGTACCATACCTTAAAGCTGCTAACATTAATGTTATCGACTCGGCTTTTCCACTAATGCAAAACAATAACAATAATAATGTACTTGCCCCGTATTTTAATTTTAAAAATAAAAAGCCAAACATTGTTATAATTATTTGTGAGAGCCTTGCCCGGGCCTATAGCGGCAATAATGCAACATTCGGAAGTTTTACACCGTTTATCGACTCGCTTGCGCAACACAGTTTGTACTGGTCTAATTGCATTACTCAGGCTACAGGCAGTTTTGGTGTTTTGCCGGCAATTATGGGGGCGTTGCCTTTTGCCAAAAAAGGGTTCACAAATTTGGGCAAATACCCCGAACATTTTTCGTTAATTAAGGCTCTTAACCAAAATGGGTATTACAGTTATTATTTTCATGGCGGTTCGTTGGCATTCGATAATTATGGTTCGTTTATGCGCATGCAGGGCACAAACTATTTACTTATTAATTTTGGTCCGGATTATAAAATTATGCCTTCAAAAATACCGGGGCACAAAGGCATGGGTTACCCCGATAACGCGCTATTTAACCGCAGTTTACAAGTAATCGACAGTATTGGCGTTGAACCATACATAAGTGTTTATTTTACTTTATCGACACATGGACCTTATTTATTCGACGAAAAACCCTATTACGACAAACAGTTTATCCAACACGTTAAAAAACTCAACTTAAAACCCGAAATGTTGCCAACGGTTAACAAAGGTGCCGACATGCTTACAAGCTTTTTGTTTATGGACGATTGCGTAAAAAATTTTATTAACGATTATAAAAAACACCCCGGGTATAATAATACAATTTTTATTATTACCGGCGACCATCAAAGCAGTTCGGTGCCCGAAACTTCGGCACTGTCGCACTATCATGTGCCGTTAATTATTTATTCGCCCTTGCTTAACAAATCGCAATGTTTTAAAAGTGTAAATACCCATAATAATATTCCGCAAACAATAATAGGGTTACTAAAAGGAGCTGGCTTTTTAAATAACATTCCTGAACAAAATAGTTTTATTGGTCAACAGCTCGACACTTGTATAAGCTTTAGGAACATACACACGCAACCGTTAGTTGGCTGGAACTATTCGGTTTATAACATGTTACACAAAAATTACATGCTTAATAACCGCCAGGTTTGGCAATTAAACCCAGGTCTTAAATTAATCCCGGTTAATAACAGTTCGGTTTTAAACAACCTTAACCAAATTTTAAGCAGTTATAAAATTATCGATAAATATGTTTGCCAAAACAATAAATTATTTAAACAAAACAACAACCTTAATCAAGTTACTATCGACAATTTTAATACAACAGCCGAAGAGCTTTTTTTAAAAGGCAGCAAGCATTTAACTACTATAAAACTAAAAAACATAGCAAACGGAAACATAGGTTATATACTTTCTTTCGATATGATTATTGATACCAATAGCATCGATAATTTACCAATATTAGTTTCGTCGATTAATGAACCCGGGAGCAGCATTAATTTTTGGGACAAAAAAGATGTAAAAGATATGACTATTGATAAAATAATAACCGGTAAATGGCAAACCTTTACATCGCAAGATATGTATAACACCGGCAATTTTTCGCTTAACCAGTCAGTTTTGCAAATACGGCTCGAGAACATATCGAGCGTACCATTAAGGTTGCGAAACATTAAACTCGAAGTGTATTTTCAAAAACAAAAGTAGCTTGTAAAAAAAACAAAAAATATAAACATTGTTTGTTGTTATATGTATCATATTTATAATATTTATACATATGGTTACGCAAAACAACAAAATTAATATTATTGTAGCCGACGACAGCCCAACCTGTGTAAAAGCTATTGTTGATATACTCGAAGTTGACCCGGGTATTTTTGTTATTGGCACATACAAAAATGGTTTAGAACTTGTAAACAGTCCTATACTATCAAAAGCCGACATTATTTTAATAGACATTGAAATGCCCGAGCTTAATGGTTTAGAGGCAGCTATACGTATAAACTATATGTTTCCAAAAATGCCAATGGTTGCAGTAACTATGCACCAAGACGAGCTTTACCTTTTCGATATTATTAAAGCCGGGTTTAAAGCCTTTATTTATAAACCAAACTTACCGGTAAAACTACACGATGTTATTAATTTGGTAATGAAAAACGAGCTTATGTTCCCCGACGACCTTAAAATTGTTAAAGCATAAAAAAACATATTTACAACATTTTTTATGACTAAATAAACAGCTTATAAGCATAAACAATATAGTTAGTTACACTTTATATACAATTGAGCGATTCGCTCAATTTGGGTAATAATAAGCCTTTTTACGCCCTTATTATAAATACCAATAAACTATATTTGGTAAAATAAAAACACAATGACATTACATGCTTTTATTGTACTAAGTTTACTGGGTTTAATGTTGTTCCAACTTGTTAGCGAAAAATTAAGGCCCGGCATAATTTTATTATGTATTTTAACAATTTTACTTTTATTTGGCGTGGTTAATACTCGCGAGGCATTGTCGGGTTTTTCGAACCAAGGTATGTTAACCGTGTTTTTACTTTTTTTTGTATCCGAAGGGGTAAGGCAAACCGGAGCACTTAACCGTTTAATAAATGTTATGTTGCCAAAAAAAAAGGGTTTTTTACCATTTATGTTACTAAAAATAACCTTGCCAATTTCGGTTATCTCGGCTTTTTTAAATAACACCCCGGTAGTAGTAATTTTTGCACCATTTATTAAAAAATGGGCCGACAAAATAAGGGTTCCGGCATCAAAATTTCTTATTCCACTGTCGTATGCAACAATTTTTGGTGGCATGTGTACACTTATTGGCACATCAACAAACTTAGTTATGCACGGCCTTATGCTCGACAACGGTTTTACCGGCCTTACAATGTTCGAACTTGGCAAAGTAGGAGTTTTTGTTGCTATTGCCGGGTTACTTTATATAGCATTTATTAGCCCATTATTATTACCCGGAAAACGCAAAAATGGCTATACCGTTGAGCCAAAAAAATATTACTATAACGCGTTTATACCTGCCAATAGCCCGTTTGTTGGTAAAACAGTACGAAACGGCCATTTTCCCGAACACAGCGATATTATTGTTACAATTATTGAGCGTGGAAACCAAGCTATAACTGCTACTGCAGGCGAAACAATATTAGAACCTAACGACAAATTAATAATTTTAGGTACCGACACCGTTCTCGAGCAACTTATTACTATTACTGGTATATCGATTGAGGATTACGAAAATATTGATGCCTGGTTTAAAAAAGAAAAACTTATTAAAGTTGAAGTTGTACTTTCCGACTCGTCGCCGGCTATTGGACAAACACTTAACCAGTTTAACTTTTATAAATATTACAGGGGTATTGTTGCTGCAATAAATCGCAATGGCGAAAAAATTACAACTCATACCGGCGATGTAGTACTCGAGGCTGGCGATTGCCTTGTTGTGCTTGCAACTCCGGTATTTACCGAACGCTGGTCCGACAGGCGCGACTTTTACTTACTGTCTGACAAAGGCGAAATTGACATTCCGGCATCGAACCCTCGTATGTGGATAGCTCTTGGGCTTGTTGTTTTAATGGTTTTTGGCGCAGCTATTAGCCAATATTTACCAAGGTTTAATAACAACCGTATCGACATGTTTTTATTAGCAGCAACGGTTACTACTATAATGTTTTATACCAAAATTATTCAAGCTAAAAACTATACAAAAAGTGTTAGTTGGGATGTGCTTATTACAATAGCCTGCGCCTTTGGTATAAGTAAAGGTGTCCAAAACTCTGGCCTTGCCGACTTTTTGGCTACCGAAATGATTGGTATTGCAAAAAATATTGGCCCGGTGGCTGTTCTTGCTGTTATATTTGTGTTTACTGTAATATTTACCGAGGTTATTACTAATAATGCCGCCGTGGCAATTATGTTCCCAATTGCCCTTGCGGCGGCAACTCAAATGCAGGTTAACCCGCATCCTTTTTTTATTGGTATTTGTATTGCAGCTTCGGCAAGTTTTTCAACTCCCATTGGTTATCAAACAAACCTTATTGTACAGGCTGTTGGCGAGTACAGGTTTAACGACTTTTTAAAAGTCGGACTGCCTTTAAATATTTTGGTAATGATTGTTAGTATTATTCTTATACCAATTTTTTGGTCGTTTTAGGTGCTTTTATTGTAACAGCTTGTGTACTTTTATTAGCAAGTGAATTTGAAAAAAATTAGCAAGTAAAAAACCTGCAAAATGTTAAGTGCGTTATTTTTTGCTTTGTACACAAATAAATTTTTCTGCTTTTCGGATATTATTTTTTTAATAATTCAAAAACCCCCGTTACTAAGCTATAAAACTGTTTATACCTAAGTTGAGCGGTTGGAGCTATGCGAACAAACACTTTACTTAGGTTAACCCCGATGTTGAGTTTGTTGTGTTTCACTAACCAAGTGTAGTGAAATACTTACAAAGTATAAATCGATTTAGCGATTAGCTCAATTTGGGTTTTAGTGTTTTGTTAATTACACAGTGTGGGGGATTGCTCAAAGGCAAAGCCTTATCGCCAAATCGCTTTGCTAAGTACGAACCCCCGGGGTTCTCATCCCGTCTATTTTATAAAGTATATGAATAAAAAAAAGCCAACTGTTATCAATTGGCTTTTGTTGTTTGCGGAGAGTGGGGGATTCGAACCCCCGGTACGGTTTAACCCGTACGTCGGTTTAGCAAACCGGTGGTTTCAGCCACTCACCCAACTCTCCGGGTATTGTGCTGAAAATTCCTTTAAATAAAGGTTTACAAAAGTATAAAATTGAGTTTCAAAACCAAAAAAAATCTGAAAAAAATTGTAAGTAACTACAATATCTTTTTTTTATGCCTTTATATAGCAGGTTTGTAATTTATTTATTTGTAAATCAAAGTTTTTCGATGTTAAAAATAAGGTCGCGGTCCCAGCCAAACCAAATTTCGAAAGTAGAAACACGCAACAAATCCCAATATTGGTCGCTACTCAGTCCATAAATTGTTTCGAGTTGTTTAATCTCTTTTTTTGCAAAATTGTCGAACTCGGGTTTAAGTGTAACCCTTATTTTTTGTCCTAAGTACTCAAAATCGGCGGCAGCCATTGGTTTTTCAGCTTGTTTAACGGTAATAAGCCCATGCCCTATAGTTGCTCCTGTTGATGCCTGAATACCATCGTTAAGGCAACTAACAGGCGGGTAGTTGCCGGTATAACTTGTAACTTTTAGCTCGTCGGGGCCGGCGCCAAAATAGTCGCGGGCGCGTAAACCCATTTTTAGTCCAACAAAAGCATAAATGCCTAAATGCCGGTGCAGTTCGGCAGTTACAACACCAGCCTGCCACTCTTCAATTCCATAACGGGCTATTATTGTGTGCATTTTTTGTTTTAGTTCGTCGGTATAATAAGTAGTATCAACAGGGAAACGGGCAAAAACCTGGTTTTTTGTTTCGTGTTTACTATTTAACAGGTTATAAATTTTATGTTGCGCGTCAATATTTTGTTTAGGGTTAATAGTAATGCTTTTGTTGTTGTAAATAAAATTGGTGGTGTCGTGTAAAAACAAAGCAGCCCACTCGTCGAACAATGGGGCTTTATTAATACTGGTATCTTGCAACGACAGTAATATTTTGCTCGAATATTTTGTTTTTACCGAATCGAGTTTATTAAAAATACTGGCGTTATATTTTTGTTGTGTATTAACAATAATGCGGGTTGTTAATTTTTTATCGATAATATTATTTGCCGATATTGTATCGGTAAAAAAATTAAAGCATTGTTTGTAATTATTGTGGCTTAACCAGTAAATGTTTTTAAAGCGTTTTGCTGCATTTGGATATTTATCAATATAATTATCAATTGTATTCAGGCTGCCTAAACTAACAAAACTAACTTGTTCGTTGGTATTTGCTAAAACGTGGTTTATAACCGATATAAAATTCAAAGTGTCGGAATTATAAACAGGTTCGCCCCAATTATATTTAACAGCCGCGGTGCAACCATTTATTTTAGCCTGTAAGTTGTTATTAACACCAACCAAAATGCCTTGATGGCTCAAACTGTTTAGCAATTGTTTAACTTTTGTTGCAGCAAGGTTAGCATCAATAACGCCATTTGATGTTGTAATTGCAAGTACGCGTATATTGTCCGACGATAGCATAAGTGTTAAACACCGCATGTCGTCAATGCCACCGTCGGTATCGATAATAATGTAGTTTAAAGGTTTCCATGGGTGAGCAAACACTATGTTACAAACAAGCACTAAACAAAACATTAATAAAATACTAAAATACCGGGTAAATTTTGTCATAGTTTTTATTGTAAAGATATTTAAAATAAAAAATCCCGGTTGTATATTAACCGGGATTTAATATTATGTTTTAAAAAATTATTCTTTGTCGTTGTTGCCTTGTTCGGGCGAGCCTGTTATGCTCGAGCGCATTTTAGTGTCGGCTTCAATATTTTTCATTTTAAGATAGTCCATTATTCCAAGGTTACCGGCTCTAAAAGCTTCGGCCATAGCGCGTGGCACTTCGGCTTCGGCTTCGATAACTTTAGCGCGCATCTCCTGTGCAAGGGCAAGCATCTCTTGTTCAAGAGCAACAGCCATAGCGCGGCGTTCTTCGGCTTTAGCCTGGGCAATGTTTTTATCGGCTTCGGCTTGGTCCATTTGTAATACAGCACCAATGTTTTTACCAATGTCAATGTCGGCAATGTCGATAGATAAAATTTCGAAAGCGGTACCAGCATCTAGGCCTTTTTCGAGTACAAGACGCGAAATACTGTCGGGGTTTTCGAGTACCGATTTGTGGCTTGACGACGAACCAATTGATGAAACAATACCCTCGCCAACGCGGGCAAGAATAGTTTCTTCGCCTGCACCACCAACAAGTTGTTTAATGTTTGCGCGAACAGTAACGCGGGCTTTGGCAATAAGTTGTATACCGTCTTTAGCAACAGCGGTAACCGGTGGTGTATCAATAACTTTAGGGTTAACGCTCATTTGCACGGCTTCAAAAACGTCGCGGCCGGCAAGGTCGATAGCCGTAGCCATCTTAAAGTTAAGGGCAATGTTAGCTTTTTCGGCCGACACAAGCGCGTGTACTACAGCTTCAACGTGTCCGCCGGCTAAAAAGTGGGCTTCTAAATCGTTACGTGTAATACCGCTAAGGCCAGCTTTGTGAGCCTCAATCATTGCATTTACAATTTTACTTGGCGGAACTTTACGCCAGCGCATTAAAATAAGTTGCAGCAGCGATATGCGTACGCCCGATATTTGAGCCGAGAACCACATGCCAACCGGTATAAAGTAAAATAAAAACCAAATACCTACAATTATGGCAATTACAGCCACAGCATAAAATCCTAATCCTTCCATATTATTATTATATTGGTTTAACAACTATTACATTACCTTCAACAGCGGTAACAACAACCTGTGTGTTTGGGTCGATAAATATATGCCCCGATTTAGCCTCGTATTCATTATCGTTAATAAGTACTTTGCCCATTGGGTTTAGCCGGCTTATGGTTTTGCCGGTATCGCCTGTTTTTATAATATTTGGGTCAACGTTAATTATCTTGCTGTCGATAGTTTCGTTTAGCGATATTTTTTTCCATGTACCGGCACGCATTGCTATTATAATACTGCCTACCGATGCAACCAATGTGCCTGCTAAAATTACATGAGCATAAATTGGTTGTAAATCGCGATAAGCAAAAATAATACCGCCTAAAACTAAAACAACGCCAACAATGCCGGCAACATTTATGCCTGGCAACAAAAATATCTCGATAAGTATTAATAGCAGCCCAATGGCTATAAGTACAATTATTGCGGTAATGCTCATGCGGCAAGTTTACATTATTGCTACTGTAAGCCCTTTTGTATCGAGCTTAACTTTCATATTTTTAAGCTCGTCGAACTTGCCGTTTTTTATGTCGCATTTACCCTTAAAATGGGTTATAAACGCGCATTGTTCGGCTTGCAAGTTGTCGTGGTTACAAACCTCAATAAGGCTGTCGATAACAAAATCGAACGAGTTTACTTCGTCGTTAAATAAAATTAAATTGTGGTTTTGTTTTTCTGTTTGTTCATAAACCTCGTTAAACCCGGGGTTTGTTTGTTCATGATTTGCCATAAACCAATTTTTTTTGTAGTAGATTAAACTTTCAAATATAGTTATTTTTTTTAATACATTTTTTCCATTGATATTGGAATAAATTTAAAACAATTGTAAAAAACCAAAAATTGTTTTTTATTAAAAGTTTTTACACTTTATTAACATTTTTATCATTTGTTATTATGTTAATTGCGTGTTTTGTTTTGATATAGGTTTTTACTATGATTTTATAGATATTAGCAATTAATTATGTTACAAACAGTTATAAAAATTTTGTAATATTGTAACGGTTAAAAAAACATGATATTTTATTAATATTAAAATTTTGAATTATGGTACAATTAAATAAAGGCGATAAAGCACCAATGTTTAGTGGTGTAAACCAAAATGGCGAAACCGTGTCGTTTGCCGACTATAGTGGAAAAAAACTTATACTTTATTTTTATCCTAAAGATAACACTTCGGGTTGTACGGCTCAGGCATGTAGTTTGCGCGATGGATACAGCGAGCTTGCCGGTAAAGGTTACCAGGTTGTTGGGGTAAGCCCCGATAGTGCAAAGTCGCACCGTGGATTTATTGAAAAGCACTCGCTCAATTTTACGCTTATTGCCGACACCGACAATTCGATAATGAAAGCCTATGGTGCCTGGGGCAAAAAAAAGATGTATGGAAAAGAGTACGAAGGTGTTTTACGAACCACCTTTATTATTGACCAATATGGTATTATTGAACATGTTATAACTAAGGTTGACACGGCGGCTCATACACAACAAATACTCGACATTATTAATACTTAACGCCCATAACCAGCACGTCGTCAATTTGTTCGCAGGAGCCTTTCCAGTCGATAAACTCGTTGTACAGCTTTTGTTTTTGAACAATAAAAGGAATGTTGTTAAACGATGCTAACAAATCGACAAGCCGTTTTTGCATGAACCTTCCCTGCGAGTGCGATGACATTTGGTCCGAAAAACCGTCGGTAAACAGATATAAGCGGTCGCCTTTTTCGAGTTTTATTACATGCTCGGTAAAAGGCGGCTGGTTATAGTAGTTGCCAATAATACAGTTAGTGCCTTTTAACCTGTAAACCTGGTTGTTTCGTATATGAAACAACGACTGGTAAGCCCCCGAGTATTTAAGCTGGCCGGTTTGTGTATTTAAAATACAAAGAGTAATGTGCATACCGTCGCCGGCTTGAGGGCCAGTAATGTGTTCCGACATAGTGTTGTTGAACCTTTCGCGCATAAACTCGAGCATTTTAGCCGAACTGTCGATAGTTTCGTGCCAAATAATTTCGTTAAGTATTGACATTCCCAACATGCTTAGTAAAGCTCCCGGAACGCCGTGGCCTGTGCAATCGGCAACACAAAAAGCCACATGTTGCTGGTTGTTATAAATAAAACGGTTTATCCAGTAAAAATCGCCGCTAACGGCATCTTTAGGCAAAAACAAGATAAAGTTATCGTTAAAATATTGTTTAAGGTTACGCTCGTCGGGTAACACAGCTAATTGTATTTCGCGGGCATAATTAATACTGTCGGTAATAGTTTTCGATTGCCGTGCAATTAACTTGTGCTGGTTTTGGGCAAAATCGCGTTGTTTAATAATTTCGTCGCGTTGTGCTTCAATTTCGGCTTTTTGTGCCTCAATTTCCGATGTTCGCATTCTAACAATTTGCTCAAGGTTAGTATTTATGTATTTAAGGTTTTGGCTAAGTTTTTCGCTTTTAACCATTGACCGGTTTAACTTTGAGTTAATAATATGTGCCTGTGTAAGTACCATGAAAAAAATGCCAAGGTCGAGCAGGTTTACCGATTTAATTATAAGCAAATTGTGTAACACATCGTTAATAACAGTTGTAATAAAAAGCGCGAACCCGAGCACAAAAAGACCGGCAACTTTATCGCGTTTAGTAAAGGCTATTATTCCAACAATTACACTATATATGCCAATTAAAAGGGTAAATATCATAAAAAAATTAAAATTTTTGCTCGATATGTTCATGGGTAAAAACCATGTGGCCAATGCCGATAATGAGCAATAAACTATTGTAACATATAATATTTTGCGCCAAAAAATTTGCGGCCACAGGCTCCAAATATAAAGTGCAAAAAAACAAACGGTTGTGTAGTACGATGTACGCCAAAGGGTAAGGGCTGGTTTAAAATTAAACGACGATTCGGTAAAAACATGGGCAAGGTAATAGTTGCCCATAAACATTATGTAAATAAATATTGATAACGCGGCTATGCCAAAAAACAGCGATGTAAAATTAGTGCGCCGCATTATGTATAAATTAAACTGGTTAAAAATTATAAACAGTATTGTGCCCAAAATTATACTGTATTTTATAAGTTGAATTGTTGATTCGCGCAGTTTTGTTTGTGGTGTTTCAAGGTATATGTTGTTTGCAATGCCGTCTTTTTCGCGGCTAAAGTTCGAAAAATGTATAACAAGGTTGTGTGTTAAAGCAGTGTCGGTAAAAGGGGTTGATTTGAGCATAAGCCCGGGTTGTGTATTATTATTTAAATTACCGGGTTTGCCAACGTGGCCTGTTAAATTAGCATCGATAAAAACCGAGGCTGCCGAGTATATTGTTAACGAGTTTACTAAAAATTGTTTTTTGGTATTGGCGTTAATAATTTTAAGATAATATGTACCATATTTTGAGCCTTTAAGTTCATGGCGTTTTGTAGGTACATTAATAAGGCGCGGTTCGAGGGTTTTAAGTGCGTGGTCAATTTTATCTGGGTTAATAAGGGTGTCGGCAAAATAAAGCCACTCGCCTTTGAGCGATATTTTTTGCGATTGGTTTACCGACATGTCGAAAACCCCTAATACAGCAGGTTTAACAGCGCAAAATGTTTGTACCGGGGTAATAAAAATAAAAAGCAAAAAGGCTATTATAAATTTAGTTTTATGCACATGGGTAAATTTTACAAGTTTATATGTCCAAATTTACTTAAAAAAGTTTTGTTAATTGAATTGCATAATTATTATTTGGTGTTAACCCATATAAGTAATTAGTAAATAGCGTATTATATGTGCGCTAAGTGTTAAAATAATAAACATAAAAGCATTTATTACTTGTTTAGCGATTCAATAAAATCGTCTTTACGGTTGCGGGCAATAGGTATTTGGTCGCCGTTTTCCATCACAACAACGCCGCCATCGCGGTTAATGTACTGGGCAATGTAATTTGTGTTAATAAGGTGCGATTTATGGGTGCGGAAAAACGACGAAGAAGGGAGCAGCTCTTCAAACTCTTTAAGCGAGCGCGAAACAAAAAGGATTTTGTCATTAATTAACAAAAAACGTGTGTATGAGCCGTCGGACTCGCATCGCATAATGTCCGATATTTTAACAAAAATAAGACCGTCGGCGGTTGGAAGGGCAATTTTGTCGCGTTTGTTCGATTGTTGTAACAAAATACCAACTTGCTCTTCGAGTTTTTCGATACGGGTAGTTTTAGCAGCTTTTTCAACAGCCTCGATAAGTAGCGATGGCCGAACCGGTTTTAGCAGATAGTCGAGCGCGCTGTAGCGGATAGCTTCAATGGCATACTCGTCGTAAGCAGTAATAAATATTATTTTAAAATTTACATGTTCAAATTTTTGCAGCAGGTCAAAAGCTGTGCCGTCGTCCATACGGATATCTAAAAAAACCAAAGAAGGTTTCAGGCTCGATATTTTATTGTAAGCATCGGCTACTCCGTTGGCAGTTTCAACAACAATAATGTTTGGGCAGTATTTTGCAAGCTGGTTATTAAGGGCATCGCGGCCATCGGGTTCGTCGTCAACAATAATACTGCGTATCATTTGAATATAATTTTTATATATATGTTACTTAACGTTTTAAAGATATAAAATTAATTAAAATATACAACCGGTAAATTAATAATAACATTTGTTCCGCAGGGTTGGTTATTATTGTCAATCATATCTATAATATTAATATCGACATTAATGCCAGTTTGTTGTTTAATAAGCTGCAGCCGCTCGGTAGTAACAGCCATTCCCATCGATTTATGTTTGCTGCCTTTGTTAATTTGTGCCGATGCCTGTCGGCCAATGCCGTTGTCGGTTATTTGGCAAATTATTGTTTTATTGTTTTGGCCGGGCATAAAAGTTATCGATATATTTCCGTCGGTTTTTTTAGGAGCAATGCCGTGTAAAATTGCATTTTCGACAAATGGTTGTATAATCATTGGCGGAATGTTTACCTGTTCGGGGTCAATTGATTGGTCAATTGTTATCGAAAAATTGAACATGTTGTTAAACCTTTGTTTTTCGAGGTTAAGGTAATTGTCTAAAATTTCGTGTTCGTCGGCCAGTGGCACGTAATCGTGGCGCGAGTTGTTAAGTATCATACGTGTAAGCATTGCAAAACGGGCAAGGTACTCTTCGGCAAGGTCGTTTTTATTTGCTGCAATATAGCTTTGAACCGAGTTAAGCGAGTTAAACATAAAATGCGGGTTCATTTGTGCACGCAGCAGGCGGTTTTCAATTTCGGCTTTGTTTTGTGCCATTTTTGCCTGTTTTTGGTTTTGGCGCAGGCGGTAAATAATAAAAGTTGCAAAACCGGCTATTATAATAAGCAGGCTAATTATCGATATTAGTTGGCGGTTTTTACGTTCGGCCTGTAATTTAAGTTCTTGTTGTGTTTTTTCGTTGTTAAGGCGTTGTATCTCGTTCTCTTTTTCGAGGGTACGGTATTTGGTTTCCATTTCAACAATTTTATTGGCAGTTTGCAACGAAAAAGCCGAATCGGAAATATGTTGGTATTGGTTTAATGTTTCAATAGCTAATTGGTTTTCGTTATTGGCAATAAACGTTTTAACAGCACCGAGCCATATTATAGGAAAATTATATTTGTTAATATCGGTAGCTAAGTTAATGGCTTTTTTATAGTATACCGACGATTTTTTATACTGTTTAAGTTCATAGTAAATTGAACCAAAGTATTTGTTTGTCATAATTAACGACGCGTTGTCGTTGTTTTTTTCAAGAATATTTTGCGATTCGGTTAACGCTTCAATTGCCAAATTATATTCGTTTAGTTTAATATATACCGCGCACAAGTTACGTAGTGTTTTTGACAAATGCCCGGGAATGTTGTTTTGACGGAAAAACTGCGCGCTTTGTTTAAGTAGTTCAATAGCTTCGGGGTATCGGTTTAATAAACAATAAACCTCAACTTTTGTGGCGTTTACCGACGCTACCGCTAATTTATTGTTAAGGGCTTCAAAATAAACAGTAGCCTCTTCATAATTATTTAAAGCCTCGTTGTTGTTTTTCCATTTTTGGTTAAGCATTCCTTTTTCGAACAAAATAATAGCCAGGTTTAACGTGTCGGCAATTGACTTTGCAAGTGCATCGGCCTCGTTAAGGTATTGATAGGCTTTTTCGTGTTCGAGTTTTTTGTTAAGAATTGTAGCCATCGACACTTTAGCTTTCATTAAAGCAATGCTGTCGTTTTTATTGGCACTAATATCGATAGCTTTTTGGCATAAAACCTGCGCTGAGTCGAAATCGGCTTTTTGTATTTTGCAATTGGCAAAAGCCCTGTAAATATCGGCATCAAAATTTGATATTGTATTTTTGGTTAACAGGTTAACCGATTTTTGCAGGTAAATTTGAGCCGAGTCGATTTGTCCTTGTAAATAGTTTATTATGGCAAAATTGTAGTATAAATTAATTTTTTGTTGGTTTGTTTTAGCAATTGCCAGGCCATTAAAAAGGTATTTTTTGCTTTTATCTTTTGATATGTTTTGATAATGTTTACTTAAAAAAATATAATCGTCGACACTTGCAGTATTGTTATTAGCAGCGTTTTCAATGCTGTCGGCTTTTGTTTGAGCGTTGTTTTGTGCAAAAAACAACGTTGGGGCAATTGTTAAAATTAACAATAAGTAAACGTGGCACTTCATTTTTTTATGTTTAATTAATTGGCAACAAATGTAATTGGTTAAAAAAAAGCAATTATAGTAATATTTGAATAAATTACAGGGCGGGCAAATTAAAATTCTACCGCTTAAGAACAGTGCGTTCGCCAAGGGCTTTGGCTATCTCAATTTTAAATTGCGTGTAAGCCATATATTTTTCGTACAATTGGTTAAAGCGGGTTTCATTATCGGGGAGTTGGCTAAGGTTTTTCATCTCGTCTTCAATATCTTTAAGATAAACCATAATGGTTTCGTATTTATAACCATTAATAGCGTTATCAATAATGTCTTTAAGGTTATCTTCTTCGGTGTTAATATACGAACCTTTACGGCCCCACATTTTGCTAATGTTATGGCTTGTGGCCAAAATGTCGGCAGCGGTTTGCGACACCACAATGTTCTCGTGTTTAGTAAAGTAAGTTGGGGGCGGGGTTGACCCCGATTGTTTAATTTGTTTGTACTCGCGGTAAATAAGCTGGTAAACGGGGGTTTTAATTTCAATTTCGTCGTCAACCTCGCGTATTATGTAGTCCGATACCAATACCTGTTGTTCGGGGTTGTTATTGTTTGCGGCAATTGTGAACAAAATTTTTTGGCCATAATTAACAAGTACCCTTATAATTTCTTTTTCGTAAAGGGCAAATTTGTCGGTTTGAGCTGAGGTAAGCGGTTTAATTGGTTGAGCCTTGTATTGTTGTTGTGCCGGGGCGTATGCAGTTTGTCCAATTTTTGTTGTCTGAATTTTATTTATCTCGTTATAAATAATAGCCTCGTCAACAGTAAGTAGTTGGCTACACTCTTTAATATAAACCGAGCGGGTAATTTGGTCGGGTATCGATGCTATCGATTTAACAATATCGGTAATAAGGGCGGCGCGTTTAACGGGGTCGTTGTTAGTGTCGTTAAGTAGTAGTTTTGTTTTAAAAGCAATAAAGTCGGTTTCGTTAGTGCTAATAAAATCGAAAAAGCCTGTTGCGTTGTTTTTTCGTGCAAATGAGTCGGGGTCGTCGCCATCGGGTAAAAGAACAACTTTAACATTCATACCCTCTTCGAGCACCATATCGATACCTCGCAGGGCGGCTTTAATACCAGCCGCGTCGCCGTCGTAAAGAACGGTAATGTTAGGAGTAAAGCGTTTAATAAGGCGAATTTGTTCAACTGTTAAAGCAGTTCCCGACGATGCCACAACGTTTTCGATACCAGCTTGGTGCATGCTAATAACATCGGTGTAGCCTTCGACCAAAAAGCATTTATTGTTGCGTTGAATAGCTTGTTTGGCCTGGTAAATTCCATAAAGTACGTTACTTTTATGGTAAACTTCGCTCTCGGGCGAGTTAAGGTATTTAGCTATGTTTTTGTCGGTTCGCAAAGTACGGCCACCAAAAGCAATAACTTTACCCATAAGGTTGTGTATCGGGAACATAACACGTTCGCTAAAGCGGTCGAAAAGAGTACCGTCGTCGCGTTTTATAGTAAGGCCGGTACTAACCAAAAACTGTTCTTTGTATCCGGCCTGTAAAGCTAATTGTGTAAAGTTGTCGCGGGTTTTACGGCAGTATCCAAGTTCAAATTTTTTAACGGTAGTTGTAGTAAAACCACGCTCGTTAAAGTACGACAAACCAACAGCGCGGCCTTCGTCGGTGTCGAACAGGTTATGTACAAAAGTTTTAAGTGCAAAGGTGTTAACAATAAGCATGCTCTCGCGCGAGTCTTGTTGTTCGCGTTGCTCGGGGGTTAATTCTTTTTCGGCAACCTCGATATTGAATTTTTTAGCTAAGTATTTAAGGGCTTCAGAATACGATAAATGCTCGTGCTCCATAATAAAGTTAACCGAGTTGCCACCTTTGCCGCACCCAAAGCATTTAAAAATGCCTTTTGATGGCGACACGGTAAACGAGCCGGTTTTTTCGTTATGGAAAGGGCAACACCCAACATAATTGACTCCGCGTTTTTTAAGATGTACAAAATCAGACACGACAGCAACTATATCGGCCGCGTCGAAAATTTTGTCAACTGTTTCTTTGTCAATCATATAAAATTTATTATCAGGCATTTAAGCCAAAATTGTATAACTATTGTTGAGGTTACGAAAGTACTAATTTTAAATTTTTACTATCAGTAAATATTGTTTGTTTTATTAACTTGTGGCAAAAATTTTTTATGGCACTGTTACTGTTAGGCTTAGCTCCTGTTTTAGTTATTTTGGTATATATTTATTACCGCGATAAATACGAGAAAGAACCGCTTAATTTATTGATGCGTGGATTAATTGCCGGCGGCGGAATTGTATTACCGGTTGTTGTTGTTGAGTTTGTTTTAACAAAAATTGGCAAGCCAATAACCGGGCTTTATGGTGCGGCATACACTGCATTTGTTGTTGCAGCTTTTACCGAAGAGTTTTTCAAGTTTTTGGCTGTTATTTTATTGTTTTGGCGTAACCCAAATTTTAACGAGCGTTTTGATGGTATTGTTTATGCTGTGTTTGTGTCGTTGGGTTTTGCCCTTGTTGAGAACCTTTTATATGTTTACCAAAATGGTGCCGGGGTTGGTTTTTTACGGGCTTTTACGGCTGTTCCGGCTCATGCAATGTTTGGTGTTATAATGGGTTATAGGCTTGCTTTGGCCAAATTTGTAAATTATAAAAAGAGTTATAACGTAATTTTGGCATTTGTGCTTCCTCTGCTTTTTCATGGTATATACGACTTTTTGCTTATGAGCCAAAAAACTTACTTGTTAATATTTTTTGTGCCGTTGCTGGTGTTTATGTACTACAGGGCTAATTGCCGCATTAACGAGACAATAAAAGCAAGTATTTTTAAACCCACTAATACCTGTTTTTAGTGGCTTGAGCTATGCAAACAAACGCTTTACTAAGGTATAACCACTATGCATATTTTGTTGTGTTTAACCAACCAAGTGAGTGAGATACTTACAAAATATAAATCGATTGAGCGAATCGATAGATTTGGGTAATAGCTCATTACAAAAAAAAGCCGTTGGCATTAAGGTTGCCAACGGCCTAAACTAAACAAGGGTAATCACAAAAAGTGACTGAGCGGGTAATTAAACAAGGAGAGAAGTTTTTATTGTATTACAATTTTTTTTACAGCGTTACAGTTAACACCTTTTATAACGCAAGTGTAAACACCGGGAGCCAATTGCTGCACATTTACATTGTTGTTGGTAATTTTTTGTTTTAATATAAATTTACCGTTACTGTTATAAAAGGTAATTTGGGCATCATGGGTGTTAATGTTGTTAAAATATATAAAGTTATTTGCAGGGTTTGGGTACAAATTAATGTTTTGATTATCACTTTGGCTAATATTAGTTTTGTTAATAATGTCTTGAGTAATAGTGTACCCGTTATCGGTAATGGTAATTTTTAGCAATGGGTTATCGGGCACAATTATAGGCGACACCGGGTTTGTAATTGTTTGGGCAAAGGTTTTAACCTCGTCAAGGTCGGTTGAGCGCATGTGCATTAGCACAATATATTTTGGTTTAATGTATTGTTCAATAAAAGCACGTTCCTGGGCAGTACGCCAATAACCTTTATAGTGCAAAAATGCCACGTCGATATTTTGCCCCGACAAATCGTAATTAATATACTCTTCGGGTATTTCGAAAGTATTGTCGCCGGCGTGAAAAATTTTAAACCCGTCAAAATCGACTAAATAACCAAGGTTATGGGTACGGTATTGAGTATCGTGTATTAAATTATATGCATTAATTTTAATGTTGTTAACATTAAGTTCAACTACCGACGCCTCGGGTACATTTGCTTCAACTAATTGATGTTGTAATTGTTGGCGTGTAATACCGCTAATAATGTCGGGTTGTGCTACCAGCATTGCATTTGGGTTGTTTTTTAAGTACGACATCATCATAGTTTTGTCGTAGTGGTCGGGGTGGTTGTGGGTAATTAAAAAAGCCTGCGCGTTAGCAAATTGGTCTTGGTTATTAATAATACGGTTTCTGATGCTTGTGTCGGGGCTAAAAATTCCACCGCCAGCGGTATAATTATACAGCGCGTCGATAAAAATTTTATTACCGTTGTAGTTTATCATAAAAGCCTCGTTACTTATAAAAGTAATTTCGCCATGGTTGGTGGCTGCCATAAACTTAAAAGTTAACAGCATTAATAGGGTAATTGTAATTTTGTAGTTCATAATAATTGGTTTTAAAGGTTTATGGTGCAAAAGTGGTTAATAGAATAACGCGTGTCGTCCAATTTCCTGAAAGTGGACTGTTTTTATGCAAGTTTTTTTTGATTATTTACCGAAAACAATTGTCGGTATGTTGTTGGAGTGTATCCTGTTTGTTTTTTAAATGCATGGTTAAAAGCTGTTTTCGAGTTAAACCCGGTTTCGTATAATGTTTCGAGCACGTTTTTTTTGTTAGCATTGTATTTTGTTAACAGGGTTTTAGCCTCTTCAATGCGGTAATAATTAATAAGTTCAAAGTAGTTGCGGTTATAGTACTGGTTAATAACCTGCGACAAATGTTTTGGTAAAACTCCAATTTTATTGGCAATATCGTTAAGGCTTATCGATGGTTCGCGGTAAATTTTTTCAACATTCAACAAAAACTCTAACTGTTCTTTTATTTTTAAGCTATCGCATTTTTTTAGGTTCGATTTTGCATATTTTTTTAGTGTTTTTACACTTTTTAGTGTTGTAACGCATGTTTTATTTTGACAAATAATTTTGTTTTTGTTTAACCCTAACAATAGAACACTAATGGCCAAAGTAAAAACAATTGTATTTATAATATTTACAATAACGTGTGCAAATATGCCGGTTAGGTGTTCAAATATTATAAAGCTAATGTCGAGCATCATAATTAACATAAATGTACCAGTTAAAAAGGCCGGCCAGTATATTTTTTGTTTAATTGGGTTTTTAAAAGGTTTAGTTTGTTGGCGGGCATAATTAATAATTTTTATTATCGATACAGTAATATAAACTACAATTAGCAGGTGCAGCAAAATTTCAATAGTAAAGTTTATGTTTTTACTAAACACCCCGTTTTTTAGTAAATATGTTTTTTGGGCAGCTGTAAAACAATGGAAATTAATAGTATACATTGCACTTATTATAACCGACGGAAATAAATGTAACAAGTGTATATGTTTAAAACTAAAAGCCGGGTTTAAATAAATGTTTACATAAAAAAGTAATAACACGCCGCGTAGGTAAAAAACACTGTTGTCGATATAAAAAAGGTAAGGCAAATGCAAATGGGTGTAACTAAAACAACGCCAAAGTATTGTGTTTAACACCGATATTGTTTCGACAATAAAGAATAACGACAGTATAAAATTAGCCTTGTTTTTTGTGTTGTTAAAAAACAGGTTAACCGAAAAAATAAGCATGTAGCCAACAGCAACACATTTAAGTATTTCCCAAAAAGTCATAGTAGTAAAAGGTTAATTTTGTTAAAAAACCAAAACTTATTATGGTTTGTATAAATAACAAAGCAACCTTGTTTTACCCTATTTATTTTGTGATGTTTTTTAAAATAAAGCTACTTTACAATTTTAATTTTCATAATAATGTCGTCAATTGGGCGGTCGGCACGGTTTGTTTTAACATTTGCAATGCTGTCGATAATATTAAGCCCTTCAACAACTTGTCCAAAAACGGTGTATTGATTATCTAAATGTGGGGTGCCGCCAACAGTTGTATAAGCCTCAATCATTTGGGGTGTAAAGTGGAAAAGGTCGAGTTTTTGGTACTCGGGCTCGAGTTGTTGGGCAATATTGCCAAAAAGCTGGTTTATTTCGTCAAATTTTTGTGCTCGTTGCAGCGAGTCGGCTAAAGTTTTAATAGCAGCATTTTCGGGTTTATCAACATAATCGAAAACCAATTGCCGGCGTTTCGGAAAGTTTATCTGCTCCTCAAAATTAGCCAACATCTCATTATTAATAATTTGGCCCATAACAATGTAAAACTGGCTACCCGACGATTGTTTTTCGGGGTTTACCTGATCGCCCTCGCGGGCAGCGGCTAACGCACCTTTTTTATGAAAAAGCCCATCAACAAACTCGGCATCAATTTTATAACCCGGGCCACCGCTGCCAAGTGGCTTGTTGGCAGGCGCGTTTTTCGAGCCGGGGTCGCCACCTTGTATCATAAAGTTTTTAATTACACGGTGAAATAAAAGGCTGTCGTAAAAACCTTCGTTTACAAGTTTTATAAAGTTGTCGCGGTGTTTGGGTGTTTCGTTATAAAGCATTGCTTTAATTGGCCCAAATTTAGTTTCGATAATTACATATGTTACTTTGTTGTTGCCTTTGTTGGTAAACGATGTTAACAACATTGCCGCCAATAATAAACTTATACTATAATATGTTAATGTTTTCATCTTTTTATTTTTTTGCAAAAGTAAATAAAAAATGGCCGCTTACCGATATTAATTTTCTTGGTTTTACATTTCTCTAAAATACGCAAGTAAAATACTACAAACCGCAGAGAATAAAGAGAACCGCAAAGTTTGACTCATTTAAAACAGTGATGTTTTTCTCTGTGAACTCTTTGCTCTTTGTGGTTAAAA
>CAZJCR010000032.1:6227-23283 GCA_964544385.1 uncultured Bacteroidales bacterium | reverse complement strand
ATTTTGTAAGTGTTTCACTGCACTTTGTTGGTGAAACACAACAAACTCTACATCGTGATTATACCTAAGTAAAGCGTTTGTTCGCATAGCTCCAACCGCTCAACTTAGGTATTAACTAAAATAACAAAAGCTGCTTTATTAGCAGCTTTTGTTAAAATTATGTTAACAGTAACCTAAATTACTCCATTTTAAATTTGCCAAGGTCGTTAACTGTCGAGTTGTTAATAAAATCGGCACATTGCGTGTTTTGCGACCGCGAGTATTTAATAAATATCTCGGTAGTTTTCCAGTAACTGTGTTCGCGGTTAGTGTCGAACAGCATTAGGTAACCCATTATAATACGGCCAGCCATTTCAACCATGCGGCGGGCATGAAAGTCGATATAGTCGGTATTTGTCACTTCGGTTACTTTTTTAACCGCGTTTTCGTACTCGTTTGTCATGGCTACCAATACACGTTTATAAGTGTCGAGCTCGGGTTTAATTGTTTCGTTCTCAAAACCGCGTATCATCGATAAATAAAAACCATTAGTAACATAACGTATTGCAGCAACAACCTGAAGCTGGGTAGTACCCTCGTAAATACTTGTAATGCGGGCATCGCGGTAAAGGCGTTCGCAGGTGTAATCTTTCATAAAACCCGAACCGCCGTGAATTTGTATAGAGTCGTAAGTATTTTGGTTTGCAAATTCGCTACCAATACCTTTTGCTAATGGCGTAAGTGAGTCGGCAAGTTTAGCGTATTGTTTTTGTTCGTTGCGTTCTTCGGGTGTAAGCTTACGTTCTTTGGCAATATCGTCAAGTGCTTTGTAAATATCGACATACCTGGTTGTTTCGTAAAGCAACGACCGTGATGCGTCAAGCTTGGCTTTCATCAGCGAAAGCATTTCCGATACGGCAGGGAACTCGATAATTGGTTTACCAAACTGTTGACGGTCTTTAGCGTAGGCCAAAGCTTCGTTAAAAGCTGCTTGCGACAATCCTACCGATTGAGCTGCAATACCTAAACGTGCACCGTTCATAAGTGCCATAACATATTTAATAAGACCGAGTTTACGATCGCCGCAAAGTTCGGCTTTAGCGTTTTTGTAAACAAGTTCGCATGTTGGCGAGCCTTTAATGCCAAGTTTATTTTCGATACGCCTTACATTAACACCACCGTTGCGTTTATCGTAAATAAACATCGACAGGCCACGGCCGTCTTGTGTACCGTCTTCGGAGCGTGCCAAAACAAGGTGAATGTCGGCATCGCCATTGGTAATAAAGCGTTTAACCCCGTTTAACAGCCAGCAGCCATCGGCCTCACTGTAAGTTGCTTTTAACATAACCGACTGTAAATCGCTGCCTGCATCGGGTTCGGTAAGGTCCATCGACATTGTTTCGCCGTTGCAAACGCGTGAAATGTAACGTTGTTTTTGTTCGTCGTTGGCAAACTCGTAAATTGTTTCGGCGCAGTCCTGCAGTCCCCAAAGGTTTTCAAAACCCGCGTCGGCGCGCGATACCATGTCGGCGGCCATCAGGTATGGTACGTTCGGGAAGTTAAGCCCGCCAAACCTGCGAGGCATTGACATTCCCATTAAGCCGGCTTTGCGTGTGGCTTCAAGGTTTTGTTCGGTACCAGGGGCGTATATTACGCGGTTGTTAATTACCTGTGGGCCATCGTGGTCAACGCCTTCGGCATTTGGGGCAACAATTTCGCCGCATATCTCGCCAACAATTTCGAGTACTTTGTCGTAGCTGTCCATTGCATCTTCAAAATCAACCGGGGCGTAGTCAAATTTATTCTCTTTGGCATCGGTATAGTTACGTTCCTTAAGCTCAACAATACGGCGCATAAGCGGGTGGTTGAGGTGGAATTTCAAATCGGGTGTATCTGTATAGAAATTAGCCATAATTGTTTTTTTATTGATTTGTTTTTAATTTCGGCAAACAGTTTATTTCGAGTTCTGTTTGTAGTATTTAATCATTTTTGGTAATACTTCCTCAACTGTACCGGTAATAACATAATCGGCAATTTTGTTAATTGGAGCAGTGGGGTCGTTGTTAATCGATATTATCATACTCGACTCCTGCATGCCGGCAATGTGTTGTATTTGCCCCGAAATTCCACAGGCAATGTATAATTTAGGGCGTACGGTAACGCCAGTTTGGCCAATTTGACGGGCGTGGTCGGCAAAACCGGCATCAACAGCCGCGCGCGATGCTCCAACCTCGGCACCAATTACCGACGCAAAATCGAACAATAATTGAAAGTTTTCTTTTGAACCAACGCCATAACCGCCGGCTACAATAATTGGCGAACCTTTAATGTTAACTTTCGATTGTTCCATGTGGCGTTCAATAATGCTAATGGCAAAATCGTCGGTTTTTACATAATCATTAACATCGAGTTTTATAACTTCGCCTTTGTAGTTAGTGCTTGCAATTTCTTTTTTCATTACACCTTCGCGTACTGTAGCCATTTGTGGGCGGCAGTCGGGGTTAACAATTGTTGCAATAATGTTACCGCCAAATGCAGGCCTTATTTGGTACAACAGGTTTTGGTACTCTTTACCGCTTTTTGGTTCGGTGTGTGGGCCAATTTCGAGGTTTGTACAATCGGCAGTTAGGCCGCTGTGCAGTGCCGACGAAACGCGTGGGCCTAAATCGCGGCCAACTGTTGTTGCACCCATAAATGCTATTTGTGGTTTTTGTTCTTCAAAAAGCTTTACGGTTATCGATGTGTGCGGTAATGTAAGGTAATGTTCTAAGCGTTTGTCGTCGGCAAGGTAAACGGTATCGGTACCGTAGGGTAATACCTGGTTTTCAACGCCGTCGAGTTTGTGGCCAATTATAAGTGCCTCGAGTTTACATTTTAGTTCGTCGGCTAATTTGCGGCCTTTTGTGAGCAGTTCGAGGCTTACGTCGGCCACTTTGCCCTCTTCGAATTCGCAATATACTATTATGTTGTTCATTTTTTTGTCAATTTGAAAATTTTGAAATAGCAAAACTCAAAACCTTTAATACCTATATATTTAATAGGTGTGGTTTGGTAATGGGCAATTAACCTATTGTATGGTTTTCAATAAGTTCTTTCATAAGTTGGTTAATCTCAACATCGCCGGCTGTAATTTTTTTCGATTCTTTGGCCTGGAACACAATGTTTTCAATTTTTTTAACTTTAGTAGGCGAGCCCGAAAGCCCGAGTTGTTCGCGGTCGCATTCAATATCGTTAACGCTCCATTCTTTTATTGTAAGATATGGTTTAACGTTAACCATGTTAATGTAGTCGTCGTTTTTTTCGGCGCGCTCGCTTGGCGATGTTGCATGTTTGTATTTCATTAGCAGTTTGGCGTTTCGTGGCCTGCACTCGGCTGCCGAGCTGTTAACTGTAACTACTAACGGGAATTTTCCTTCAACAATTTCGACACCGCGTTCTAAACGGCGTTTTATGCGTATGGTGTTATTGTTTACCGACAGTATTTCTTCGGCATATGTAATTTGTGGTATTGCAAGTTTTTCGGCTACTTGTGGCCCTACCTGTGCTGTATCGCCGTCAATAGCTTGTCGGCCGCTGATAATTAAATCAAATTTGTCGATTTTTTTTATCGCGCAAGCTATAGCGTATGATGTTGCTAATGTGTCGGCACCTGCAAATGCCCGGTCGGTAAGTAAAATACCGTCGTCGGCACCACGGAAAAGGCCTTCGCGAAGCACGTCGGAAGCCCGCACAGGCCCCATTGTAAGTAATGTAATTTCTGTCCCGGGTATTTGGTCTTTTAACCGAAGTGCCTGCTCTAAGGCGTTAAGGTCTTCGGGGTTAAAAATTGCCGGTAATGCAGCACGGTTAACTGTGCCGTCTGCTTTCATGGCATCTTTACCAACGTTCCGTGTGTCGGGAACCTGTTTGGCAAGCACAATGATTTTTAATCCTTTCATCTGTATAAGCTTAATTTTAGTATTTAACAATTTAATATCCTGATAAAGGAATTTTTTTTCAAAACGAAACAAAGATAGAATTTTATATGAAAGTTTTTTTTGACAAGTTTTTATTATTGCGCAAATTGTTTGAGTGTGTGCATTTATATTTGTTTCTTAAGGGGTAAATGTATTGATTATCATTTATTTATAATTAATTGGCTTTATTATTTTTTTTCAATTATGGGTTGGTTTTTTTGTTTTATTTGTTTTATTGAACCGGTTTCGGGTGTATATTCAATGCTGAACATGTTGTTTGTAATGTAACTGTTTGGCAATGCTAATATTTGTCCTTTTTGCGATATTAGCATTGTTTGGTTTGTTAAAACTTGTTGCAATAAATTTACTGTTATGTTTGTATTGGCTGGTATCCTGTAGTATAGGCCGTATTTTATTTGTTCGGTGTTTTTACCGGTGGTTTTGGTTTTTATTATTTTGGTTTGCGGTATTGCCCCGTTTACAACAGCTTTTATTATTATTGGTTCAAGGTTTTGTTTCAGGGTTTCTTGTTTTATAATACCTTTTTGTGTATTAAACCAGCAAAGTACTTTTTGGTCGTTGTCTGCCCCTGTCGAGGGTTCAAAAACAAAGTAATGTTTTTCGGTTATGGTTTGTGTTTTACCTGTAAAAAGTTCGATGTAGTTTTTTTCGAGTTGGTTAAGTTCGTCAACCATTCGGTTTAATGCAATTCCATCGGGTGCTATCGACTCTTGGTATTCGCCGGTAAGGAGTTTGAATTTACGTTTACGTATTTTGCGTATAAATGCCGCTGCTGCTTCGGCATTTTCGTCGTCGGTTGTTGCTCCGGCTTTTGGTTTAGTTTGTTTTAAAACTATTGGTACCGAGTCGGTTTGAATAGTTTTTGTTGTTGTAACAAGCTCTTCGGCCCAAAAAGGTTTTATGCCAAGGTCGGTAAAATGCATTGGTTTTTGTTCGGGTATTATATTATTAAACTGAATTGTAAAAGGTTTATAACCATCAATAATATTATTGCAGTTAAGGCCTAATATTGTAAAATCGCTATTTAGCTGTATGCCGGGCATATTTTCGTAACCGGTGTAGCTCATGTAATAAAATTGGGTTGTATCGGTTATCGATTCTCTTTTTAAATTAACATTTACAATATTGTAATATGCATTTGTTGTTTCGATAATACCCTCGGTAATGTTCAACAGTTTTTTGGCATAATCAGAGTATGGGCCTTTATGGTTTTCGGTACGTTCAACCTCAATTTCGGCTACAATAATGTTGCGTGGCAATGCGTAAAATATTTGGTTGCCGTCGGTTAGCATATCTATGTTTATTGGCCTTACCTCGTTTTGTGCTACTGGTGGGTTTTGTGCTAATAAACCGTGGGCAATAAAAGCAAGGGCGAAAAAGTATAAGTATCTCATATATAATTAATGTTAATTTGTGGTTTGTTTTGTTTAGGTATAACCCCTATGTAGAGTTTGTTGTATTTCACTAACGAAATATAGTGAAATATTTACAAAATCTAAATCGATTGAGCGAATCGCTCAACTTAGGTGTTAATTGTTTTTTATTGTTTTAAACGCCAGTGGTAAATTATTTATTATGTCGCTGGCAATTAAACCCTCGTGCCCAAATTGTTGTTTGGCGTAATCGCCGGCACTTCCGTGCAGATATGTGCCCGCAAGCGCGGCGTCAAAAGGTTTATAACCTTGTGCCAGTAGCGATAAAATAATGCCGGTTAAAACGTCGCCACTACCTGCAGTGGCCATTCCCGGGTTGCCGGTAGGGTTAAAATATACATTGCCGTTTGTGTTTGTTACCGATGTGTAACAGCCTTTAAGTACAATAATTACTTTATATTTAACCGACAGCTCAATTTGTGTTTTAAGCCTGCTAAACGACGTGATATGTTTTTTTGTAAGCCTGTCGAACTCGCCAGGGTGTGGTGTTAATATTGTATTTTGCGGTATTACTTGCCATAGATTGTTATTTTGCGACAGAATGTTAATTGCATCGGCATCAATAACTAACGGGCATTTAATGTTTTTAAGTATTGTTTCAAAAGCTCCAACCATCGATGTTTTTAAGCCTATGCCCGGCCCAATTGCCAAAGCGTTATATTTTTCTAAATTTTGGGGTTTGCAGTAATCTGTTTCGGTTTCGTCGATACATGCAATGGCCTCGGGCACTGCTGTTTGTATTATAGCATAAGCTGTTTGTGGTACATGCACAGTTAACAAACCTATGCCCGACCGCAAAGCGGCGCGTGCAGCAAGTATGGCTGCACCAGTTTTTTGGTAACTGCCTGCAACTAAAAAACCGTGGCCAAATGTGCCTTTATGGTCAAATTTCGACCGTGGTTTTATTATTTGCAACACTTGTTCGTATTTGGTATAAAAGTAGTTGGTGGCCGCGTTGTTAATATAATTGCTGTTTAAACCAATAGGTAATACATGCCAGTTGCCAACGTATTGGTGGTTTTCGGCAAAAAAGAACGCGAGTTTTGGCAGTTCAAAGCATAATGTGTGCGTGGCTTTAATTATTGCCCCGTTGTTATTGGTATTATTGTCGGCAAATAAGCCCGATGGCACATCAATCGATATTATTGTGCTGGCATGTTTGTTAATGTGGTTTATTAAACCGGCTATATTGCCAGTTACAGGCCGTGTAAGCCCCGAGCCAAAAATACCGTCAATTACTACCTCGTTATTTTTAAAGTTTGGCATTGTGTTATTAAAGCCAAATTTTTCGATTAAATGCCTGTTTAAATTATTAAGCTTGTTAAGGTTTATGTTAAAACAATCGCTTGTTTTTGCACTATCGGTAACTAAAATTACTCTAATATTATTATAATCTTTTAAGAGCAGCATTCGGGCTAATGCTAAAGCATCGCCGCCATTGTTACCACTGCCGGCAAATATAGTAAAGGGTGTACTGGTATTGTAAAGTGTCGATATTTTTTTAAAAAGCTGTTTGGCAGCTCGTTCCATTAAGCCTATAGGTAATACTGGTTCGTTATCGATAGTTTGTTTGTCGCACTCGCGTATTTGTTCAACTGTTAAAATTTTCATAAAAATACTATTTTCAGGTATCAATTTTATTACACTGTAAATTTACAATTTGTAAAGTACATGTCGAAATCTGATTTTTTGATATTCCAAAAAAAAGATTTATATATTTGTGGCAATGTGAACCAATACTATATTATTATAAATTAAAAACTTATTAAATTATGTTTAAAAATCAACCAAAAGGGCTCATTCCTGCGGCATTGGCTAATATGGGCGAACGTACAGGGTTTTATACCATGATGGCTATATTAACGCTGTTTTTAATGTCGAAATTTAACATGACAGGTGAGGAAGCTGGCCGTTTTTACTCAATTTTTTATGGCTCAATTTACATTTTAGCTTTAGTTGGTGGCCTTATTGCCGACCGTATAAAAAACTATAAAGGAACAATTATGGCCGGTTTAGTTGTTATGACAATAGGCTATTTATTGTTGGCAATGCCTGCACTAATAACAACAAAATATATAGCATTAAGCGCATTGTTAGTAATTGCTTTTGGCAACGGCCTTTTTAAAGGTAACCTTCAGGCTTTGGTAGGCCAACTTTACGATAACGACCAATACAGGGACAAACGCGACTCTGGTTTCCAGATTTTTTATATGTTTATTAACATTGGTGCTATGTTTGCTCCTTTTTTGGCAACATTTGTACGCAACTGGTTTGTTAAACTAAATGGTTATTTGTACAATGCCGATATGCCAGGGCTTTGCCATCTTTATCTCGACGGCAAAATGGCCAGCGATGTTACCAACGGACGTTTTACCGACTTGGCCACACAGGTGTCGAATGGTAATGTACCTGCTAATTTATCGGAGTTTGCCAATAATTATCTTAACGCTTTTAATACAGGTTTCCATTACGCTTTCTCGGTAGCTATTGTTGCTATGCTTATTTCGTTAGTAGTTTTTATAGTATTTAAAAACATATTGCCAAACCCGGCAGCTAAAACATCTAAAACAAGCACAAAACCTATGGCCACAAATGAGGAAATTAAACAAGATGCTACCGAAATTAAACAACGCATACTTGCTTTGTTTGCCGTATTTGCTATTGTTATTTTCTTTTGGTTCTCGTTCCATCAAAATGGTTTAACATTAACAATGTTTGCTAAAGATTATACCCAGTTAGAGATATTTGGGGTAAGCCTTTCGGCCGAAATTTTCCAGTCGATAAACCCATTTATTGTGGTATTTTTAACACCTGTAATTATGTTAATTTTTGGCGCTTTGGCAAAAAAAGGCAAAGAGCCGTCAACACCTAAAAAAATTGGTATAGGCATGGGTATTGCTGCTTTGGCATTTTTACTTATGACTGTTGGTTCAATTGGTTTACCTAAATTACCCGAGGTACAGGCTATGGGTGGTTTACCTTTCGACATGAAAGTTACCCCCTGGCTACTTTTTGGCGTATATTTTATTTTAACAGTGGCCGAACTTTTTATTTCACCTCTGGGTTTGTCATTTGTATCAAAAGTTGCACCGGCACATTTACAAGGCTTAATGCAGGGCTGTTGGTTAGGTGCCACAGCTATTGGCAATTTCTCGTTGTTTTTAGGTGCTATGATGTACGAGCATATTTCAATTTCGATAACATGGACAGTATTTGTTGCCGTTTGCGCAATATCAATGATAGCTATGTTTGCAATGGTTAAATGGCTCGAGCGTGTTGCTAAGTAATTTTTTATATAATAATAACCAAAAGGCTGCCTATGTGGCAGCCTTTTTCTTTTTTATTTTTTTTATTGGCTTTTGTATCAAATTTGTAAATAAACACGTCGTAACAAACGTTTAAATATTTATAAACTAAAAATGTAAAAACTAAAACTATGAACAGTAAACAAAAAAAATGGTTAATAATAGGCATTGTTGTACTTTTTGTAATCATTGCTTTCTCGTCGTTAAAAAACTCATACAACAGTATGGTTACAATGGAAGAGGGTGTTAGTGCTAATTGGAGCCAGGTTGAGAACGTTTACCAGCGCAGAGCTGACCTTATTCCTAACCTTGTTAATACCGTTAAAGGTTACGCGGCTCACGAACAAGAAACTTTAACCGGTGTTATCGAGGCTCGCGCCAAAGCTACATCGGTTAACATTGACCCAAGCAAACTCGATGCCGAATCAATACAAAAATTTCAAGCTGCTCAAGACGGTGTAAGCTCGGCTTTATCGCGGTTAATGGTGGTTATTGAACGTTACCCCGATTTAAAAGCTAACCAAAACTTTTTAGATTTACAAGCTCAGCTCGAAGGTACCGAAAACCGTATTACTGTTGAACGACGTAATTTTAACGAGTCGGTAAAAGCATACAATGCTTACATACGATTGTTCCCAAAAAACATTATTGCAGGTATGTTTAATTTCGAAACTAAAGATTATTTTAAAGCTGCCCAAGGTGCCGAAAAAGCACCCGAAGTACAATTTTAACACTTAAGTAAATGGGTATATCAAAAATTTTTAACCACAAACAAAAAGCATTAATTACAAATGCTATTTGCGAGGCCGAAAAAAACACATCGGGCGAAATAAGGGTGCATATTGAGTCGAATTGCTCTATTGACGTGCTCGACCGTGCTGCTAATGTTTTTCATACTTTACAAATGCACAAAACCAAACTACGTAATGGTGTATTGTTTTACGTATCGATTAACGACCATAAATTTGCCGTAATTGGCGACGCAGGTATTAACAATAAAGTACCTGCAAACTTTTGGGATACAACTAAAGCCGCTGTTATCGAAATGTTTAAAGACGGTAATATTGCCCAAGGCCTTGCTAATGGAATTATAATGGCCGGACAACAGCTTAAAACGCACTTTCCATACAATAATAACGATGTTAACGAACTATCAGATGAAATTAGTTTTGGTAAATAATACCGGTAAACAAAAAATTACAATTATGAATAAAATTATTTTAAGCCTGTTAGTTATTTTTACAGTGTTTACTGGCAGTGCAAATGTTACCGGTGTATTTTCGAAACCCGATAAACCTGCATTGGTTGTCGACAATGCAAATGTTTTTAGTACACAGCAAAAGGCAGCATTAACTCAAAAACTTAACAACTTTAACGCGCAAACATCGACCCAGGTTTTGGTATATACTACAGACGATTTGCAGGGTTACGATGTTGCCGATTTTGCCCAAAGGCTTGGACAAGGATGGCAGGTTGGCCAAAAAGGTTTCGACAACGGTATTGTAATTGTTTACAAACCAAAACAGTTAAACTCGCCGGGCAGGGTTACCATTCAAACGGGTTATGGTATCGAACCATTAATCCCCGATGCTACTGCTAACCGTATTATCGATGTTGAGATGATACCAATGTTTAAAAGCGGAAACATTTACCAAGGCATCGATAAGGCTGTTGATATTTGTATATCGCTTACCAAAGGCGAGTTTAAAGCTAAAGAGTACAACCAGCGTAATAGTGGCAGCCAGGCCGGGGCAATTATTATTTTAATTGTATTTTTAATAACGTTTTTTTCAATATTTGGCTCGTCGCGCAAAGGCCGATACTACAATGCAGGTACACGTAGCAATTTACCATTATTGATAGCTTTATTGGGCCTGGGCAGTAGCCGGAGCAGCAATTCGGGCTGGGGAAATTTCACCTCGGGTTCGGGCGGTTTTGGTGGTGGCGGTAGTTTTGGCGGCTTTGGCGGTGGCAGTTTTGGTGGCGGCGGTGCCAGTGGCAGTTGGTAACTATTACCTAAGTTGAGCGGTTGAAACTATGCGAACAAACGCTCAACTTAGGTTAATCCCTATTTTAACATTTGGCCCGTTTTTACGGGTCTTTTTTATCATTTTATTTTCAAATGTATGTTTATAGCACGCGATAAAATAAAAAAAAATATTGGCGAATATTTATTGTACATGTTCCAGGTCGAAGATTTAATACGTGCCTGTAATTTCGACATAAACGCAATTGATAAAAACATTGTGGCTCGTTATAGTGCCGACAATAATTCAAAAACCGAAATTTTAGATTGGTATTCGGGTTTAGCTAACCTTATGGTTGACGAAAAAAAAACAGTCTCGGGACATTTAGGGTTTATTGATAATAAAATAAACGAGCTGTTCGATTTTCATCTTTACCTTTTGCAATATCCCGAAAAGTTTCCCGACTATATTGTGTCGTATACAAAAGCCGAGCCGGCATTAATTGAACTTGCATCGCGCAGCAGCGAGAAAGTAAATGTTGTAAGGTTAATGCTCGATGCAATTTATGGTTCGGTAATGCTTAAGCTAAAAGGCAATAAGTTAAGCGATGCGACATTAAAATCGGTTGCATTATTTGGGGCACATTTAGGGCTTTTATCGGTAAAATTCAGGCAATACGAGGTAGGCGAAATTATTATTGATGATTAATGCTATACCTCATACCAATAACTAAAATATCGTCAACCTGTTCGTAATTACCGCGCCATTCATCAAAAGTTTTCTTAATAATATCTTTTTGCTCGCGCATGGGCAACGGGTTAATATCAAAAAGTAAATCTTTAAACCTTTTAGTAAGGAATTTTTTTCCTTTTTCGCCGCCAAATTGGTCAATTATACCATCGGAGAAAATGTAAAACATATCGCCCTGGTTAAAATCGAACTCATGAGTAGTAAAATTAGCAAGCGATGTGCTCGATATATTGCTTGTTATTGGAATTTTCTCGCCTTTAACTTCGATAAAATCGCCATTTTGGAATAAAAACAGTGGCCGTAAAGCACTTGCAAACTGTAGTTTTTTGTTCTTTTTGTCGATAATAACCATAGCCACGTCCATACCGTCGGAACCTTGCGAAAAGCTATCGGTTTTAAGCGATATTTTAATTTTACGGTTAAGTTGTTTAAGTATTTCGGCCGGGTCTAAATGTTTATCGGGCTGATCGTCGGTTTTTTTATTGATTATTATCGAGTTAAGTAAATAATTACCAATTATCGACATAAAAGCTCCGGGTACTCCATGTCCGGTACAATCAATTGCTGCTATATAATATTTGTCTTTGTCGCGGTGATACCAGTAAAAGTCGCCGCTAACAATATCTTTTGGCAAAAAGAGTACAAAGCTGTCGTCAAAGTCGCGTTGTAATTGTTTTAAGCTTGGTAAAATAGCGGTTTGTATACGCTTAGCGTATCTTATGCTGTCGGTAATTTCAATTTGTTGGGCTTCAAGTTCCTCTTTGCGGTTAATGGCAAGGTTTTTTTGTAATTCGGCATCTTTGCTTTGTTGTTCAATTTCGAACTCGTATTGTTTTATTTGTGTAATATCGGTGTCAATTGCTATTAAAAGTTTAATGTTATCATGTTCGTCGAGTATTGGTGTGAGGCTTGTTTGGTACCAAAGTTTTTGTCCGTCGGCGGCCTCATTCATCGATTCAAATGTAACCGCAGTTTTTTCGCGCAAACAGGTATTAAGTACATGTTTTATGTTACGGTTGTTGCTAATATCAACAATATTAACAGGTTCATGGTTTTTATAATCTTCGTAAACGCGCCCAAATAACATTCCAAACGACGAGTTAAACCAGTCAATATCGCCATTTGGTTGCAAAATGTATATAAGGTTGTCGGTTTTACTGGCAACTAACGACAGTTTTTCGAGTTCGTTGTTTTTAATCTCGAGTAATTCTTTTTGTGCCCTAAGTTCTTCGCGCTGTGTTTGTAAAGTTTCTTTTTGTAGTATAAGTTCTTCTTGTTGCGATTTTAGCTCTTCTTTTTGCGAGTTTAATTGCGACGTGCGCAATTCAACCATCTGTTCAAGGTTTTTGTTAAGTTTAAAAATTTCGTTTTTCGATTTTCTGAAACTGTTAAAAAATTCGTAAAAAACAATGTACGACAATGCTATAAGGCTTAACCCCGATATTTGTCCTTCGCCTTTAGTTAAACCTTTAGTGTTAAAATTTAAATATATCTCAAAAATAATTTGCGTAATAAGTATTATCGAAAAGCCTATGTAAAGGTTTTTGTATTTTATTGATTTTTTGCACGACTTTATTATAACATATATAATATATGCAATTGTAAATACCACCAGTATATTAAAAAAATTGCTTATATATATGTTGTTGGGGTAAATAACAAAAAGCAAACTTGTAAAGGCATATAAGGCAATAAGCAAGTTTTTTATATGTTTTAGTAACTGTTTTTTTTGCCAAACATTAAAAAAGTGGTTTACAAAAAGTATAAATATTAAAATATAAATACTATAAAATATTTTGCCTACTGCTAAATTAAACATGGGGCTTTTGGGCCATATTATGGCAAATAAAGCCGACTCGCGCCATAAAAAAAGCAAAAATAATATTAATGTTAAAAGTAAAAAGTACAGGTGTCTTTTGTCGTTTTCGCTATGGTAAAGCATTATTAAAAAAAACAAAACCACTAATATTATAAAGTAAAATGCACCTTTTATTATCGATTCAAACGTGTTTAATTTAAGTAGTTGTTTGTTTGTGAGCAAATCAATTTTTAAAGTTGCAGGTATATCCTGGCTGCCTATCCAAATACAGTAACTGCCTTTTTGATAGGGTAGCAGGTTTATTTCAAAAATATAGTTTTTGTGTTTTATCTGGCGTTGGTGATAATCAAAAATAAGGCCTGTTTGGTGATGGAGCGAATCGGTGGTCGAAAAAAAGTTAAGGTTTTTTATAAACGGGTTACCTATCAACAATAATAAGTTTTGCGATAGGCTGGTATTGTTCTCAATTTCAAAAATATACCAGCAATCGGGCGAGTTGGCTTTAATGTTAAAATGCGATTTGCCCGATTGTGTTAACTTACTTTTAAAATCATCAGACAAAACAGTTTCGAATGTAAGTGAATTGTCGGTGTCGTAAACATAAAATATATTGCCCGACAGGTTTATTTGCTTGTTAATATTGTTGTCGTTTATTGATACAATACCCTCAGCAAATAAAAATACGGTATTAAGTAATATTATAATTATTGTTGTCAGGCTTTTCATGTATATTATTTTACAACGCTTTATTGTAAGCATAAAAATAGAAACATTTTTTTTTAATAAGGCCTTATTAATAATAAATTGCTAACAAAAAAAAATGAGATTGCACATGAATTATGTTGCAATCTCATTACTAATATTTTATGCGTTGCTTTACCTGCTGCTATTATTATATTGTTCTAATCCTTTATTTAAAAAGGCAATAAAGTTATCGACATTTAAATCGTACGATTTTGGTGATACCAGTATATTGTTGTTGTTGTCGAGCAAAACGTAATATGGTTGGGCGTTAATGTTAAAGCGCGAAACCTGAAAATCGGCGTATTTTTTTCCAATCGTTTTTTTTGTTTTACCATCGAATGTTGATGTAACCCATTCATTTTCGGGTAGTTTTGTTTTGTCGTCAATGTAAAGTGCAATAATTATGTAGTTGTTATTTAAAATTTTAAGTACACGCGGGTCGCTCCAAACACGGGCTTCCATCTCGCGGCAGTTAACGCAGCCGTGGCCTGTAAAATCGATAAATACAGGTTTGTTTTGGGCTTTTGCGCAGGCCATTCCCTGTTCAAAATCAAAATAGCCTGTTAAACCATGAGGCAAATGCAAAATATCGGAGTATTTAGGTTTTTCGCAAATATTTTGGTTTGCATTTTGGTTTTCAGTTGTTGTGCTAAAAGCCGTTTGGTTATCGCGTAACATGCGTTCCATATCAAAATCTAAAGTTGTTTGTGGGGGCAGGTATCCCGAAAGGGCTTTTAAAGGTGCGCCCCACATGCCCGGAATAAGGTAAACAACAAAAGCAAATACTGCTATTGCCATTGCAAGCCGTGGTACGGTAACGTGGCCGGGTTTACTGTCGTGTGCAAATTGTATTTTGCCAAGTAAATATAACCCGAGTAAGGTAAAAGTTACTATCCATATGGCAAGGTACACTTCGCGATCTAAAATTCCCCAGTGGTATGTTTGGTCGGCAATGCTTAAAAATTTTAAACCTAATGCAATTTCGATAAATCCTAATACAACTTTTACTGAGTTTAGCCACCCACCCGATTTTGGCAACTTATTTAACCACGATGGAAACAAGGCAAAAAGGGTAAATGGCAAAGCAAATGCTGCCGAAAAAGCTACCATTGTTACAATTGGTTCCCATATATGGCCTTGTGTCGATTTAACTATTATTGTACCAACAATTGGCCCTGTGCACGAAAACGATACCAAAACAAGTGTAAGTGCCATAAAAAATGCACCTATAATACCTCCGCGATTAGCATTATTGTCGGCTTTGTTAACTAACGACGATGGCAATACAATTTCGAAAGCACCTAAAAACGATGCTGCAAAAATCATAAATATTACAAAAAACAGAATATTTGGTATCCAGTGTGTCGACAACCAGTTAAAAATATCGGCTGTAACCGACTCGCCACCAAATATATATGTTATTAATATTATTGCAGCTATTGGTATAGTATAAAGTGCTATTATCGATACTCCATAAGTGCCTGCCAATATTTTTCCTTTTGCGCGGTTGTCGCTACTTTTCATAAAAAACGATACTGTCATTGGTATCATCGGAAAAACGCAGGGGGTTAAAAGTGCAGCAAAACCCCATAAAATTGCTTCGATAATTATACCCCATAGCGATGTGTTGCTTTGTTGGCTGGTGGTTTCTGTCTCGGTAATTTGCGCCTCGGTGTCTTGTTGGCCTATGTAAAAAGTAAATTCATAATCAAGTTTTATACATTGTCCATCATCGCAAACCATGTAATCAATGTAACCTTTAACAATTGGGTTTTGGCCTGTTATTTTAATTTTTTGCTTAAAAATGGCTTCGTCAGTAAAATATCGGCTAATAGCCTGTGCCACTTGTTCGTAAACCTCGTGTACCGGCGACAGTTCGAGTACTGTGTCAATTAATTCAACATTATTTATACTGTCGAACTCAAATTTTGTAGGTAACGAGTAGTTCTCGGGTGGCAAATACTGGGCATATAAATGCCATTTTTTATCGATAGTTGCTTTAAATGTTAGCTCGTATTCGGTATCGCTTATTTTTTGTTGCGATGTTTGCCATTTTACGGGTTCAAGTATCTGGCTATGGGCTATATTACTTGTTATTACTGTAACCGACAATAAAAATAAAGTACTTAAAAGGTGTCGCATATATATCAGTTTTACTTATTAATATTTATTTTGTTGTTTTATCAAATGTAGTTACAAAATAACAAATTAAAAATATAAATATCTACATATGTGTATAATGTTTAAGTTAAAAATTTGTTAAAAATGTATTTTTCACCCAAATTCCAATGCATTTTTAAAAGTAGAACCAACAAGCTAACTTTGGTTACACCGCAGTAAAGCCTATGTGTAATTTAATAATTGATGAATTATAAACTAATTATGCATTTAGTTAGATAGAATTGAGCGAAAGGCTCAATCGAATTATATTTTGTAAGTATTTTGCTACACTTAGTTAGTGAAATACAACAAATTTTACATTGGGATTATACCTAAGTAAAGAGCTTGTTCGATTAGCTTCAACCGCTCAACTTAGGTTATAAAAAGCAAGTGTTAAAAGCTAATGTACAGGCTTATTAGTAAATAATTTTGTCGCCTTTAAAGTCGTAAAACGCGTATTCGAGAAATGTAAGAGAGTTTGAAGGTTTAACTTTAAGCCGGCGTAAGTATTTAATTTTCCAGCGTAGTTTAATCGAAAATAGTCCTTTGTTAATATAAGCAGCAATGTAAGGGTGTAACATAAGGGTTACCTTTTTAAACTTGTATTTGCTAAGGCTCCAGCGAATGTGGTTTTCAATTTCGTCGATAAAAATAATGGTTGGGTTAACCTCGCCAGTACCGTTGCACGATGGGCAACGTTCGAGAGTTTGTATAGTAGTTTCGGGGCGCACACGCTGGCGGGTAATTTGCATTAGGCCAAATTTGCTTAATGGTAAAATGTGGTGTTTGGCGCGGTCGGCAAGCATGAGTTCTTTCATGCGTTCAAAAAGTTTATTTTTGTTTTCCGATTCGTGCATATCGATAAAGTCGATAACAATAATGCCGCCCATGTCGCGTAGCCTTAATTGTCGGGCTATTTCAG
>CAZJCR010000032.1:0-6217 GCA_964544385.1 uncultured Bacteroidales bacterium | reverse complement strand
GCATTTGCAATCCTCGGGGTTCCCCTGCTGCGCCGGGCTATTTCAGCAGCTGCAACAAGGTTAACATCGATAGCGTTCTCTTCCTGGTTGTTTTGCGATTGTGTACGGTTGCCCGAGTTAACATCAATAACGTGAAGAGCCTCGGTGTGTTCAATAACAAGATACGCGCCTTTTTGGATAGCAACGGTTTTGCCAAAGAGTGTTTTTATTTGTTTTTCGAGCCCAAAATATTCGAATATTGGCTGGCTGCGTTTGTAAAGTTTTATTATGTTCGATTTTTCGGGAGCAACTGATTTTATGTAATCAATTGTTTCGGTGTACAAAGCGTTATCGTTTATGTAAACGTTGTTAAACTCCGAGTTTAACATGTCGCGCAAAATAGCAGTTGTACGGTTAAGCTCGCCAATAATAAGTTTTGGGGGTTTGTTTTTTATGTTGTCAAATGAGCTTTCCCATTTTTGTACCAATTCGCGAAGTTCGGAGTCTAAATCGGCTACGCGCCTGTTTTCGGCAACTGTACGTACAATAACACCGTAATTTTTTGGTTTAATGCTTTGTATAAGCCTGCGCAGGCGGTCGCGTTCGGCTTGGTCAACAATTTTCGACGAAATTGATATTTTGTCGCTAAAAGGAATAAGTACAAGGTTTCGTCCGGCAATTGATATTTCCGATGCTAACCTGGGGCCTTTGGTTGATATTGGTTCTTTAGCAACCTGAACAATAATAGAGCTTCCTTCGGTAAGTACCTGGTTTATTTTCCCGTTTTTATCAATATCGGGTTCAAGTTGAAACTTTGATATTGGCAGGTTTTTTTGCCTGGGGTCGAGTGCCATTTTGGCGTATTTGTCGAGCGAACGAAACTGATGCCCTAAATCAAGGTAATGTAAAAAGGCGTCTTTTTCGTAGCCAACATCAATAAAAGCAGCATTTAAGCCCGGCATAATTTTTTTTACTTTGCCAAGATAAATGTCGCCAACCGAGAAGTTGGTGTTGTTTTTTTCCTTATTTAGTTCTACTAGTTGTTTTTCTTCTAATAGTGCAATTACAACCTCGTTTTCGGTTGATTTTATCACAAGTTCTTTACTCACAACTTATATTTGCTTGTTTAATAAGATTACCCGGTAAAAAGTGTTTTAGCGGGTTTACTTAAAACAATAAACCTAAAGAACAGTTGTTCTATAGGTTTATGTTTAAGTTCACAAAAAAAGATTATTATTTCTTTTTATGTCTGTTTTTACGAAGACGTTTTTTACGCTTATGCGTTGCCATCTTATGTCTTTTCCGTTTCTTACCGCTTGGCATAACTCGTAAATTTAATTGTTATTAATTAGAACTATTTTTTCACTCTGTCTTTAACCTGGCTAACAAATGTTTTAGCAGGTTTGAATGATGGTATAAAGTGTTCGGGGATAATTATTGTTGTGTTTTTGGATATGTTACGGGCTGTTTTTTCGGCACGTTTTTTTACTACAAAACTTCCAAAACCACGAAGATAAACATTACTGCCCTCTTCAAGTGATGTTCTGATGCTGTCCATAAAAGACTCAACGGCTTTTTGAACTGTTACTTTTTCAATCCCTGTATTTTTCGAGATTTCGTTTACAATATCTGCTTTTGTCATTTCTAAAACCTTTTATTATCAACAAATTAATTTTTTCAAAAGTGTGGGCAAATATAAACGTTTAATTCTGAATATAAAAACAAATAAGTTTTTTTTATAAAAAAAGAAAAAATGTTATATAGTGCTTATTATCAGGTATATTACCTTTTTGTTTTTGATTGTTGTTTATCAATATATGTTTGAACTTGCGAGTTTACTGCTTTTTGTATTATTTAGATTTTTGATTAACCGAAAAAAAAGCCGGAACATGATTCCCGGCTTTCAGTCAAACTAAACAAACGGCACCTAGCAGGTATTCGCTTGCAAAAAGGTATACAAATATTGTAATTATTTTTTTAACTAACTAATAATTATATAAAATATTGATGTTTTATTGCTGATATTTTTGTAAGTATTGAATATCAAATATTTATATATTTTTTTATTAATTAATTGTTGACCAGTTTATGGGTTGTTTGTTGTTATTAATTAAATAGTTGTTTGTTTTGCTAAAATGATTGTTGCCAAAAAAGCCCCGCGACGCCGAAAGTGGCGATGGATGTACCGATTTTAATATAAGGTGTTTGGTATTGTCAATAAGTTGTTCTTTTTGTTGAGCGTAGGCTCCCCATAATATAAATACTATATTGTTGTGTTTGTCTGATATTAGTTTTATAACATTGTCGGTAAATGTTTCCCAACCTTTTTTTTGATGCGAGCCTGCCATGTCTTTACGAACTGTTAATGTTGCATTGAGTAAAAAAACTCCTTGTTTGGCCCAGTTTGTAAGGTTGCCTGTTTTAGGAACTGCCATGCCAATATCATTACTTAGTTCTTTGTAAATATTACGTAACGATGGTGGTATATCGATACCTTGGGGGACTGAGAAACATAAGCCATGTGCTTGCCCTTGCCCATGGTATGGATCTTGTCCAAGTATCACAACTTTTATTTTATTAAAGGGGCAATGGTTGAATGCTGCAAATATATTGCTGCCTTTAGGATATATTATTTGGGTTGTGTACTCATGTTTTACAAATTCGGCCAATTTAATAAAGTAGCTTTTATTAAATTCGTCATTTAGCACGCTCACCCAGCTTTCGTCAATTTGTACTTGCATTTTTTAATGCGAATTTAATATATATGAATAAAAAAGCCGCATAAAATATTTTTAATGCGGCTTTTTAAGTTGATTAGTTTTATTCAACATTTAAAATTTCTTTAAATGCCTGTTTAAACGAGTCTTTTGGCAGTGCGCCTTGTGCCATTTGTGGTTGCCCGTCTTTTGGCACAAAAAGTAACGACGGTATGCTGCGTATACCAAACATTGCCGATAGTTCACGTTGGTCTTCGGTGTCAACTTTATAAACGTTTAGTTTACCGTTATACTCGGTTTGCAGTTCTTCGAGTATAGGTGCTACCATTTTACAGGGGCCACACCAACTGGCGTAAAAATCAATTATGCATGGTAATTCGCCTTCAAATTTCCAGTCTTTGTTTTGGTCGTAATTAAATACTTTTTGCTTAAAAGTTTCTGATGTTAAATGCTCAACCATAGTATTAGTTTTTAATTGTTATAATTTTATATATATAGATATGTGCATATATACAATTAATATGCCAAAAAGGTTTCAAAATTCTGATTGTTTTTTATTGGTTATTGTTTAAATCGAAAACCTTTTGCCCGTTGACGTAGGTTTGCAGGATTTTAGTTTTGGTTATCGAGTCGGGTTTGGTTGTAACAATGTCGTAATTGGTAATAAAAAAGTCGGCCAATTTGCCTGTTTCAATACTGCCTTTATTATTTTCGTCGAATTGAGCCCGGGCGGCCCATATTGTCATAGCTTTAAGTGCTTGTACGCGGCTGAGTTTTTGCTGTTGTTTAGCATTTTTTTTGTTTTGCCCTTTTATTTTGTCGGGTGTAAGCGAGTTATGGTAGTTTTGAATTGAGTTATTAGTGTTGGCCGGAAAATTTGAGCCAATTGCAAGCCAGTTATTTTGTTTAAGTAAGTTTTGTAAGCCAGTATTCCAAAATAATTCGTTGTTGTTGTTTTGGGTAGGTTTAATTACAGGTATAATATTGTGCTCACTATACAATTTAAGTATGTTTTTATTTGTGGCTTTTGCTTGTTCAATGCGCCAGCGATAGTTGTTATTTTGGGGTAAAATATTGCTGTAATAATTTAGTACTAAATGGTTTAATGTGTCGCAAATGTATTGTGTACAAACCTGGTATTTATAATTATAAGCTATTTGTAACCAGTTATCAAAAGTGTTTTCGGTATTATTATATATATATGTTTTATTGCAATTTGTGTTAAAATTGTTTATTGTAGTTTTGCTTAGGTATTTAAAGTTACTTGGGTTTATGCTAATTGCCCTTACTGTAAGGTTATTAGTAATATAATGCCCGTTAATAATAAACGAGTTGTAATTTTGTGCTGTAGGTTCGAGCATTGCGTAAATACGCAGTTTAAGTGTACCAGCTTTTTGTATTGAGTCGATTGTTTTTACCTGAACGTGGTTTAAATTTGGGTTGCCTATTGATGTTATGCCTGATGCAAAAATATGTTTTTGGGCTATTTTACATGCCTGGGTATAAGTTAATTGGCCTTGGCTTGCAGTTAACAGCGAGTCGGTAAATTCAACAAAATTGCAGTAATTATCGATAATGCCCGGGTACATGTACATTCCTTTAAGGTTAAGTATGTTGTTCGATTTGTAGCGGGCATATGTTTCGTTGTCGGTACCAACGGCAACAAAACGGCCGTCTTTAATAACGGCGTTTTGTACCACTGTAAAATTTTTGTCGACAGTATAAATTTTTGCATTACGTATTATTAGGTCGGCATCAACTTTTGGCCTGCAACCTGACAAAATGGCCATTATAATTAGTAGCGTGGTTTTTATACCAGGTTTTGTCAGCATTGTATTTTATTGTTCGGTTGATATTTGGGCAACTGCTTTATCAATTCGTATGCAAGTTTGGTTAACTCCAATTATTTCGATAATGTCGAAAAGGTCGGGTCCCATGGCAGCACCAACTATGCAAAGACGAAGGCTATTCATAACTGCGCCAAAGTTGAATTGGTTTTGTTCAATAAATGCCGATACTTTTTGTTTTGCCGTTTCGGCGTTAAAAGGTTCAACGGTTTTAAGTATTTGGGCTATTTGCTGCATTATTTGTGGAATATTGTCTTTCCATCGTTTTTTAATTACTTTTTCGTCGTAGGTTTGCGGAGCCTCGAAAAAGAATGATGATTGTTGCCAAAAGTCTTTAATAAAATTAGCACGGTCTTTTATTAGTGCAACAATTTTCTCGAGCTTTGCAATAGGTACTTCAATATTTTTTTGTTTAAGTAATTGTGCGTAAAGTAATGCAAGTTCGTTGTTATTTTTTTTCATCATGTATTGATGGTTGAACCATTCGGCTTTTTTAGGGTCGAATTTTGAACCCGATTTTGTAACGCGTTCAAGGCTGAATTGTTCAATAAGTTCGTCCATCGAAAAAATCTCCTGTTCGGTTCCGGGGTTCCAGCCTAAAAGAGCCAAAAGATTAACAAACGCTTCGGCAAAGTAGCCGTCTTCGCGGTATCCCGACGCGGTATCGCCTTCGTCCGATTTCCAAAAAAGTGGGAAAACCGGGAAACCGAGTTTGTCGCCGTCGCGTTTACTTAATTTGCCGTTACCTGTTGGTTTAAGCAATAATGGCAGGTGCGCAAAATGCGGCATAGTATCGGACCACCCAAACGATTTGTATAACAATACATGTAATGGCATCGATGGTAGCCACTCTTCGCCGCGTATTACATGTGATATAAGCATTAAGTGGTCGTCAACAATATTTGCAAGGTGGTATGTTGGTAAACCGTCTGATTTAAAAAGCACTTTATCGTCGAGCGTGTTTGTGTTAACATTTATGTTGCCCCGTATAAGGTCGGTCATTTCAACTACTTGGTTTAATGGCATCTTAAACCTGATAACATATGGAGTCCCCGATTGTAAAAGTTCATTAACCTGCTCATTTGTAAGCGATAGTGAGTTTTTTAAATTATTGCGCGATTGTGCATTATAAATAAAAGTCTCTTTCTTTTCTTCGGCTTGCAGGCGTAGTTTGTCAAGTTCATCGGGGGTATCAAAAGCGTAATATGCGTTGCCCGACTCAATTAACTGGTTTGCGTATTGTTTATAAATCTCTTTTCGTTCGCTTTGTTTATATGGGCCGTATGGTCCGCCCTCGCGTATACCTTCGTCAACTTTTATGCCGCACCATTCAAGGCTCTCCATAATATATTGCTCGGCTCCCGGAACAAAACGGGTTTGGTCGGTATCTTCGATACGAAGTAAAAAATCGCCATGGTTTTTTTTAGCAAATAAATAATTATACAGGGCGGTACGAACACCACCCATGTGTAATGGCCCTGTGGGGCTTGGTGCAAAACGCACCCTTACGCGTTGGTTACTCATTTTATGGTTTTTTTGCAAACGTACAGGTTTTTTAAAAAGCTTACAAGCAAAATAATCTTAACGGTTGTAAATTATACATTACAAATCAATGTCGTTTAGTTAAGACTTGTTCGACCTCATCCGGGGTCGGGTGTTGGTAGCAACAATTGT
>CAZJCR010000031.1:0-23325 GCA_964544385.1 uncultured Bacteroidales bacterium | reverse complement strand
TTTTACATAAAATACTTTTTCAAATATTTCTATCCTTAAGTTTTTCGAATTAATATTAAAATTTGAAACATGAATAAGGTGAAAACGGGAAATATGATTGCATAAAATCTAATACCTTTAGTTATTTAGACTAAACTATACAAATCTAAAAAAATTATTTAAATATCAATATTTATATTAACAATATTTAATAATAAAGCTAAATAGCTATAAAATATTATCAAAATAGTCGTAAAAATTACCGTTACGTGGTATAACTAACGTGTCGATACCAAGTTTTTTGGCAGCATCGGCATTTTCGCGGGTATCTTCAATAAAAAGGGTTTTTTCGGGCATTAGGTTTTGCTCAACAAGTACAGTTGCAAATATTTGGCGTTGCGGTTTTAACAAACCCATTTTATACGATAAGTAAACACTCGAAAAAAGTTGTTCGAATGTTACGGAGTACATGCTTTGCAGTTTTTCGGAAAAATGGGCATAATGTAACTCGTTAGTGTTACTAAGCATAATAAGTTTATGCGTTTTTGCAAGTAACCGTAACCGCTCAATACGTTTGGGTTTATAATCAATTAGCATAGCGTTCCATGCGCGTATAAATACATTGTACCCAACCTGTGTTTGTGTAATTTGGCAAAACTTATTATAAAATTCGGTTGCTGTTATTTTGCCCATCTCAAACATATCGGGGGCTGTACTTTTTTTAAATTGTTGTAAAGCAAGACTATCGGCCAAACGGCCAAATGCAAGCTCACTGCGCCCAGGGTCGATATCGAAAATTACGCCACCAAAATCGAATATTATTGTATTATAATTACTTAAATTAACTAACATAAACTTTTTAATAATAAATTAACTTTAATCATAGTTAAGCAAATATACATTTATGTTTTATACTTTATTGGTGTGGTTGCAAAGTAATTGAACCGTCAAAAAAATGGTCGATTTTGATTAAACAATATCACTCCCCCGCCTTTTTTTATAAATAATAGAGGGACTGTACGCAGCTTGAAATTAAAACCCAAATTGAGCGATTCCCGTTCAATCGATTTATATTTTGTAAGTATTTCACTATACTTGGTTAGTGAAACACTACAAACTCTACCTCGGATTTATACCTAAGTAAAGCGTTTGTTCACACAGCTACAAACGCTTTACTTATGTGCAATTAAAAAAACTTTACAGCGAATTTTTAAACCTGACAAAATTTTTATAACTATTAAAACCAGCCATTTCACATAACTCGTGCTTTGTTTTATCTTTATTACACTCAAGCTTTTGCAGACGGTTATACTCGTTAATTCGGCACAGGTTTATATAACGGCTAAAATTTACATTATAGTAACTATTTATAAACGACGATATATAAGTGCGGTTTATACCAAGGTGTTCAACTAAATCGGTAATTTTTAGGTCGGGGTTTAAATATGGCTTTCGCGATTCAATATACAACTCGAACTTTTCGGGTGTTAAAAACTGTTTTTTTGTATCAGCAATATCAGTTGTTTCGGTTTCATTATCAATAAACAAAGTGCTTTTATAATATGTATCAACAGTTTTATCAATACTTTGCAATACATCAGTAGTGGTTTCAAAAATTATATCGCCGGCAATTGGCATAATTACTAAGTAGTTTTGGCCAATTACCTGATATGTTAAATACGAATACTGGAACATTAAAAGTACAACAGGTAACAACGATAACCATGAACTAACATATGCCTTTTTATCGATAATTACACCTGTAAAAGGTATAATTATAAGCAATATCGACAATACAAGAATTATGTTTACCCACCGCAACTGACTTTTATCGTAATTCGACGAGTAATTAACAACATAAAGCCGGTATTTATAAAGCCGGTAAAAACATAAAATTGTATAAATAATTGTAAATACTAACCTAATTGCCATTTTATTGTTCGATAAATAATAAAACAACAATGGCCTTACCTTTTCTGCACCAAAGTTTTCAACCAACATAATTTGTGCATTAAAAGGCGTTATTATCATTAATATGGTTAACAATACAAATAATACACCCGGAGCAATAAAATGTAATTTTGATAAATGTTCGGGGTTTTGCGTTTGGGTAATACTAAATACAAAACCATAAAAAAATACTTGTATTAGTATAAACGATAATAAAAAAATACTGTTTGCTATTGCAAAAATGTATGGTGTCGTAAAGTAAAAAAACATACCACACCAGCTTACTAAAGCACTTAAAAGGTATAACAACAAATATTTTTGTATTATACGATGATGCCCGTTACTTTTTACAAAACCGGTAAAAACAATTAGCAATGCTGTAACCGACGAAAATACCGGTGCTATTAATACGGTAAGCTGTATAAAGTATTCGGCAGGTATCATATTTCGGTATTTTGGAATTGCAAATATAGGTTTTATGGCCTATTTCGACATGCAAATTAGATAAACAACCTAAAATTCTTTACCAACCATATTGAGCGATTCGTTCAATCGTTTTAGACTTAAATTGAGCTAATGGCTAAATCGATTTATATTTTGTTAGTTTTTCACTACACTTGTTAGTGAAACACAACAAACTCTACATCGGGGTTTAACCTAAATAAAGCGTTTGTTCGTTTAGCTCCAACCGCTCAACTTAGGTAACAATATACAAAAAAGGCCGCCCTTTAATTATTGGGCAGCCTTTATAACTATTTATTGTAACTATTTAAGTTTTACAATTGAGTATGTTTGGGCAGGCATATTAACAACAACTTTGTTGCCTTTTTTATTTAGTTTAAGCTTTGTTCCGGCCAGTGTTTCGGTTTTTTTGTATTTTATGTTAATATCAAAATCGGCAGTAACCTGCTTTCCCGACGGGTTTAGCATTACAATTACCACATCGGAATTATTTGCCCGGGCATAAATAAAAGGGTAAGTATTATCTTTTGCGTACAAAGGTACAAACTCGGCGTAATTAGCCAGAGCAGGCTCGGTATTGTGTAGTTCAATAAGCTTACGTGTACGGTTAAGCAACGAGTTAGGGTTGTTTTGCTGCCCCTCAACATTGGGCGCGTTTTTAGCTGTATCAACCGGTAAATAAAGTTTATCGGGGGCAGCTTGCGAAAAACCAAGGTTTGTACCTGCAGCCCACTGCATAGGCGTACGTGCACCATTTCGCGGACGGTAAGCCCCCTCAACCTGAGGCCAGCTTGTTGGCAGTTGTTTCATGCCTATTTCGTTACCATAATAAATAAAGGGCATTCCTGGCATTGTTAAACCAAAAGCATAAATAATTTCAAGGTCGGTATCGCTGCGGTTATTGCCAAGGCGGGCGTTGTCGTGGTTGCCAAGTGGCAGGCAAACATAGCCTTTGTCTTTTGTAGGCAGGTATTGCTCCATATATTTTTCTAAAAAATGGGTAATATTACCTTTACCTTCAACATCAAAATAACTATGTCCTTCGGAATAACCGTTTAAAATACGCCAGCTCTCTTTCTGAAACAAGTCGTTGTAACCATCAAACCAGTGAAAAAAATCGGCATGGAAACAACCATCGAGTGCCGAAACCGGGTGCGACCATTCGGCAACCATAAATCCATCGGGAAACTCGTCGGTTAAAACCTGTCGTATCTCGCGCCAAAACTGCTTTGTTTGAGCATCGTGGGTATTATGGAATTGCGGGTTACCCTCAATATTAGCAGTTTTTACAAGTGCCCCTGCCATATCGGCTCTAAAGCCGTCGGCGCCTAATTTCATCCAGTAACGTAAAATATTTTTCATCTCAGTGCGCATGTCTAATATTTCGGGGTGGTTTGGTGGTAACTGCCATTTGTAATTTGTGTCGGGCAAGGCAAAACCGTAATTAAGAGCGGGCTGGCAAAAGTAAAAATTGCGCATATACTGGCCATTGCGTTCGCCAAAACCTTTTATAAAGGCATCGGCGTACTCGGCTGGCGGGTTTAACCAAATATTGTCGCTCCATATATACCAGTTCGAGTACCTGTTTTTTTGCTGTTTTGCCGACTCTTTAAACCAAGGGTGCTCCATTGATGTATATGTAACAACAAAATCGAAAATAACACGCAAGCCACGTTTATGAGCCTCGGCAAAAAGCTGTTTAGCATCGTCGTTAGTGCCATAACGGGGGGCAACCTTGTAATAGTCCGATATATCGTAACCTGCATCGCAAAACGGCGACTCAAAAAACGGGTTTAGCCAAATTGCATTCACTCCAAGGCTTTTTATATAATCTAACTTTTGTATTATGCCCTGTAAGTCGCCAATACCATCGCCGTTGCTATCGTAATAAGTTTGTGGGTATATTTGATAAAACACCGCGTTTTGTGCCCACTGTGGGCAATTTGGTATTGTGTGCTTACCGGTAATAATATTGCCGCTGCTTTGTGCATGAATACCTGTATTTAATATCACCATACAAATTGCCAATAATGTTTTTGTTAACGTTTTTTTATACATAACTGTTGTTTTTAATTATCGATAAATGTTTTAACCCTTATAGCTTTACTTGCCTGTTTTTGCTATAACTATAATTTTGGTGTGAAACTATAGCATTATATTTTTTAAACAAAGTACCGTTAACACAGCTCACACAAGTTTTAACATTACACCCACCATAAACAACAAATGCACATGTTAACATGCAATTAGTTAAACAATATTTATAGTTTAGGCAACTTAAAAAAATATAATTCTATTCAAACAATTTATATTTGAAAATGTAATTTTCTAAATTTATCAAAAAGTAAATGTATTAGTAATAATATATCTATTGATACCCAAATTGAGCGATTCGCTCAATTGGTTTAGATTTTGTAAGTATTTCACTACACTTCATTAGTAAAATACAACAAACTCTACATCGGGGTTATACCTAAGTAAAGGGTTTGTTTGCTGCGCTTTAACCGCTTAACTTAGGTGATAATCAATAACAATGTTTTAGATTAGTAATAAATCATAGAACAAATAACTTTATAAAAAAAGCATTTTTAATTATTCCAAACAATTAGCTTTGCAATATGAAAAATATAATACAGGAACCAGTTGAGACGTATAACCAAATTGGCCTTGGCATTGACAATTATGTTGAAGCACGAAAACTATATCCAATTATTAAATGGGCAGGAGGAAAAGAACAAGAATTAAAATATATTGTTCCGAAATTACCTGAAAAATTTGAAAACTATTTTGAACCATTTGTTGGCGGAGGTGCTGTATACACAGCGTTGCAAGCTAATAAGTATTACATAAATGATAAGTCGGATGAGTTAATAAATTTATACCAAAGTATAACAAATGGGAATAGGCAACTTTTTTTTAAAGCAATAGACGAAATTATACATAATTGGGATTTATTAACCTCAGTAACTGAAAGAAACTCTGATTTTTTTATTATTACATATAAAAAATATTCTACAAATTCTATCGATGAAACCAAATTAAAGGATATTCTTTTTGAGTTCATTTTATCTCATGCCGATGAATTTAATGGCATGTTCTCTACTATCTTCAACTTTAACATTGAAAATTTTATTAAAGAGATTAAAATAAACCTTATACGCAAAATCAAGCGTATGAAAGAACTCGAAAAAATTAAACAAGTTTTACCCAATAATGACATTTTAGATAATATTGAAACTGCACTAAAAAGTGCCTTTTACATGCACTTTCGTCATATTTACAACAACACTGAAAAATATAAAATTAATAATGCTTTTAAATCTGCTATCTTCCTATTCATTAGAAACTTTGCTTACAGTGGTATGTTCCGCTATAATTCGAACGGAGATTTTAATGTCCCTTATGGTGGAATAGCTTATAATAGAAAGAATTTTTCGAAAAAAGTAGAATATTTAAAAACAAACGAATTAAAATCTTTACTTGACAATACAATAATTGAGAATCTCGATTTTGAAGATTTTTTGAACAAACACAATCCGTCAAATAATGATTTTGTTTTTCTAGACCCTCCTTATGATAGTGAATTTAGTACATATGCAAAAAACGAATTTGTTCAAAAAGACCAAAAAAGATTAGCTGAGTACCTAATTAATAAGTGTTCTGCAAAGTGGATGATGATAATAAAAAACACGAATTTTATTTATAATCTATACGCGAACAAAGGACTAAATATAGAATCCTTTAATAAAAAGTATCTTGTAAGTTTTATGAATAGAAATGACAAAAATGTTGAACATTTACTAATAAAAAACTACCAATAAAATGTCAAGACTATCAGAACAAGAATTAGTATTACCTTCATTATACTTAATGAGTATTTCTCATGATGGATTCATTTTTACATATGATTTTAAAAAGAAATTAGCTGAATTATTAAAACCTACAGGTGAAGATGCTGAAACATCTCCTTCAAGACCGGCAGAAATTAAATTTATGCAGATAGTTGGTAACCTTAAATCACACAACACTTTTAATAAAAATGGATTTGCGACATATAAAAAAGTGGGCAATGACGGGGGTTTCGAGATAACTGAAAAAGGAAAGATTTATCTTATTGAAAATTATACAGCAATAAAATATTTAATTGTCAATGATTTCAATTGGGATGGCCTTCAAAGTGGTTTAATAGAATTTGAAAAAAGTAAAGTTGATAAAAGAACTATACAAGTATTTGATGAAAATATAATCATAAATGAAGGCATAAAAAAAATAAAAGAAGTTAATATTTACGAACGCTCATCAAAATTAAGAGAATATGCAATAGCCCATTTTACAGTTTCGGGTAAAATTAATTGTAATTGTTGTTCCTTTAATTTCGAATATTTCTATGGGAATGATATTGGCAAAGGTTTTATCGAAATTCATCACACAAAACCCATTTTTAAATACGAAGACGAAGACCTTGAAACCACTATTGAAAAAGCTATTAATAATTTAACCCCGGTATGTTCTAATTGCCACAGAATGATTCATCGGAATTGGAATAAACCTCTTGAAATACAAACCTTGATTAATAGTATTAATGCAAACGGAATGTTTAAAAGATAATAAAACCAAAGTTGAGCAGTTGGAGTAAAGCTAACAAACGCATTACATAAGTATAATAAGTACATATAATAATTGTAAAAATTACAATCCATTATGTATTATATTATCATTTGCTACTTTTGTACCTAAATACCAAAATTTAAAAGCTTATTTTATGACAAAACTTACTACTGCTTTACTACTATTAGTTTTGTGTCTTGGTGCTAAAGCTACTGTGCATACGGTTACTTTAAGCTCCGACAACAAAACAAACCCGCAACCTGGCATGTTTCGCTATTATGTTAATAATTGCAACAGCGGCGACACTATCAGCTTTGCTGTCGATAGCGTGGGGCTCGACACAACAATATTCATGTCAACAAAAAAAATTACCATCGACGGTGGCAATGGTGTTATTATCGATGGCAATGGAACAAACCGTGTTTTCGATATTATGTGTACACAAATGTCGGCGGTTAACATAAAAGGCTTAATAATACAAAACGGATATGGACTCAACTATGCCGGCGGCATGTATGCTTTTGTTATAGATAACACAATTACTGTTGAAAACTGCACTTTTAAAAACAATACAACTACAGCGCAAAGCGATGCACAGGGTGGGGCTTTACGAACCAATGGCGGGTATTTTATTAACTGCTCGTTTATTAACAATACTGCAAATGCAAACAACGACATTTGTGGCGGTGGTGGCGCATATTCAGTAGATGCTACTTTTGTTAACTGTGTTTTTGCCGGCAACAATGCAAAATATGGCGGCGGTATTTATGCATATAATACCGATATTACTAACTGTACTTTTACCCAAAACAATGTTAGTATTAGCGACAATGGTGGCGGTATAAATGCCGAAAACAGCGACATTATTAACTCAATTATTTATAACAACACTGCCAACGGGGTTGAAAACAATGTCAAACTTTATAACGGCTCATTTACATATTGCGCGCTCGAAAACAACAACTCAAATGTTGGCCTAAACAATAATATCGGGTTAACCCAAAGCCCTTTTTTACACTCGGGCGTCGACAGCTTAAGCTTAAAACCAGGCAGCATTTGTATCGATGCCGGTAACAGCCAGGCTCCTAACATAACAAATACCGACTTTGCCGGTAACAAACGTGTAAGCGGAAGCAAAATTGATATTGGCGCATACGAATTTTTTGTACCATCGGTAATAACCGGAACTGTTAAATACGAATACGGTTTGCCATTGAAAAATTATGCCCTAAGCAGCCAAATTACTACCGACAGTATTGGCAAATTTGCCTTACAAGTTGGCAGTAACAACATTAAACCCGGCGATACTATTTATTTTACACCACCACTGGGTTATCAGTTTCACCCTAATAAATTAATTGTTACCGACAGTACTTTTAATTTAAATATTACCGCTTACAACGGTATTGTTTACTGCCAAAACCCTGCTCCAGGAAACCAAATTAACTGGGGCCCCGATACTGTTAACGTGTTTTGCGATGTTTTGCTCGATAGTATAAAACTCTTTATTAACCCCGGCACAACTGTAAGGTTTCATGGATATTACGGCATAAGGGTTAATAGTAAAGGCTCAATAACAGCAAAAGGTAATTATAACAAACAAATATTTTTTATCCCGGCCGACAGCAGTAATTTTATGGCAACCGATTGGTACTATAAATCGGGTTCGTGGAATGGTATAAAATTCGAAAATATGTCAGCAAATGCCGACTCTTCAGTATTTGAGTTTTGCACTATTACCCACGCCAAAAGTTATACCCAATATGGCACCGACGGAGCCGCAATCAATATAAACACATTTAATAAAACGCGTTTTGCCCATTGCTATTTTACGCGTAATTACAACAACCCGGCTTCAGGCATGTCGAGTATTGCCGGTGGCGGAGCTTTGCGGTTCAACAAAAGTAAGGCTACAGTAATAAATAGCGTTTTTTTTGGTAACGGCTCAAAAAGCGACGGCTCAAACATATGGGGCGGTGGCGGTGCTATTTGTCTTTATTATAGTACAGGCAATATTGTTAACTGCACTTTTGCATCAAATACTGCGCTAAACCAATATGGCGGGGCTGTTATTTCAATCGAATCGGATGTTAATATTTACAACTCGATTTTATACTTTAACACCGATTACTACGGCAACGGGCAGTTGTACGGCCCAAACTTAAACCTGTACAACTGTAATGTTGAGGGCGGTAACACATTTGATGCTTCCATTTATCAAAACTGCGTAAATTCAAACCCAAGTTTTACAAATTTACAGGCAGGCAATTTGTCGTTAACTAATATGTCGCCAAGTATAAACTCGGGCAAATACAACCTTGTTAGCCAGTTTATCGATACAATTGATATTGAAGGTAACTCACGCGTTTTCCAAAACCTTATCGATTGCGGGGCATACGAGTACCAGCAAAATATCGATTTAACTGTTTCGGGATTATTAACTACCGAGTATGGACAGGTTTTGCCAAATTTTACACTTTGTCCAAATGTTGTTAGCAACGAGCAAGGCTTTTTTTCATTTAACATAGCCAATGCCGGCTTAAATATTGGCGACACAATAGCTTTGAACAACCCCGTTGGCGCACAATTTTACCCTACAAAACTAATTGTTGGCTGGGACAAGCCCCGTTTGGTAACATTAACAGCATATAATGGCATTGTTGTCGACAACCAAACAAACCTAAACGGCAATGTAAACTGGCCTGCCGATACTATTAACGTAATGGACCACATTACAATAAAATACGGCTTACTTAACATTGAAGCCGGCGCATACGTAAGGTTTCATAATTACACTCAATTCAATATAACCGACCAAGGTGCTATAAATGCAATTGGCACTAAAACCGATTCAATTGTATTTACTTATGCTTATCCATGGTTATCAGACTATACTGACTATTCAGGCACCAATTTTTGGCAAGGTTTTTCGCTATCAGATCAAAGAACCGATGCCCCAAAATCGACGTTCGAATATTGCCGTATTCAACACGCTTACAAAACCAAACAAGGCGGTGGCTTGTCGGTAGTTAATTTTAATAACCTTATTATTAAAAACTGTGATATCGAAAAAAACCTTGGTGCACGTGGCGGTGGCATTTTTGTTGAAAATTGCAGTATCGATATTATTAACTGCCGGGTACAACACAATTGGGACCGTAACAATGGCGGCTGGATCCCGCAAATTGGTGGCGGTGGTATTTACCTTTACTACTCGAACTCGAATATTGTTGGCTGCATTATTGCCAACAACAAAACAGGCAACTCGGGCGCGGGTATGCTAATTACTTACTCAAACCCTACAATTATAAACACAACTATTATAAATAACCTGGCTTACAATAACAGTAAAGGCGAATCGCTATTTTTGCACGAGTCGTCGCCAATAATTTACAATACTATTATGTATGGCGACAACACTTTTCAGTTCGAGGCTTATGAACTTAACAATGCCAGTAATACTGCTCAAATTTACAACTGCTGCATTAAAGGCGGAAACGAGGTTTTTGCAACAACTTATAATAACTGTATTAATACAACACCTTTGTTTGCCGATGCAATTAGTTACACCCCGGCAGAAAACTCGCCATGCAACAACAAAGGAACTACAAATTTACCGGTTATGGCCAACCAAACCGATATTTACGGCAACCGCCGCGTTATGGGCAAACAAATTGACATTGGCGCAGTTGAGAACACCGAGTTTACATTAATTGCACAAGCTGGCGACGCGGTTGTTAACATACCTGTTCAATTTAGTGCACAGGCTATTAACGGTACAATTACCTCGTACGAGTGGGATTTTAATGCCGATAATAATTCCGATACCGATATACAAAACCCGCAATACACATATACATCAACCGGCCAATATAAAGTCAGGCTGGTAGCACATATTCAGGAACTTTTAACTTCCGATACCATTTTTATCGATGTTATAGTTAACAACCCTGTTTTTGCAGGTTTTAAAGCCAACCAAACCGCCGGCGCAGCACCATTTATTGTAAATTTTACCGACACATCGTTAAACAACCCTAAACAATGGTTTTGGAACTTTGGCGACGACAGCACAAGCACACAACAAAACCCTGTACACAAGTACCTAAAAAAAGGCCAATATACTGTTACATTAGTAGCAAAAAACAGTGCCAGTACCGATACTATTATAAAAACAAACTACATAACTGTTGTTGATGGCTACTTAATGAAAAACGGTACTTATACAACCAATAGCGGTATGTTTTTCGACGATGGCGGCTATTATAATACATACAAAACCAACACCCACGATACCCTAACATTTTACCCTGCCACAGCTAACAGTGCACTGAGTTTTAATTTCACATCGTTCAATTTAACATCAAACGACAGGCTTAAAATTTTTGACGGTCCTGACTCACAATCAAATCTTATTGGTGTTTATTACGACAACAATAACATAGGTACAATTACCGCAACAAACCCACAGGGAGCAATTACCTTTGTATTCTATTCGGGTAACAGTAACACATACTCAAAAGGCTGGGTTGCGCAAATATCGGTTAAACCAATGTATAATATTAGTTTTTCGGCATTGGCCAACGGTTACATATTAACCGACAGCATACAAAAAATTACCATTGGCAACAACTCGGCACCAGCTCAGGCAATACCAAATTATGGTTACAAATTTGTACAATGGCAAAATAGCAATGGCAGTTTAATTAGTATTAATAACCCGCTAATAATAAAAAACGTTAATTCCGACAGTAGCTTATTTGCCAAATTCGACCATAAAACCTACAATGTTACTTTTTATTGCAATATAGATGGTTATCTTGAAGGCAGTTTATCGCAAAGTGTTATACATGGTGGCAACGCCACAAGTATTAAGGCAATTCCGGTTACCGGTTATAGTTTTTATCAGTGGCAAACTATAAATGGCGATTCAATATCGAATATTAACCCCATTACGGTTACTAATGTTATAAGCGATACTACAATATGGGCACGGTTCAAACCGCTAACAACAACAAACAGTAATTTGGCAAACAACATTAACGTTTTCCCAAACCCTGCAAACCAAAATATTAATATTGAATGTAGCAACTGTTACAAAATCGAAATTGTTAGCATTAATGGCACAATACTAAAAACAATAATGGTTAACAAAACCATAAACAATATCGATATAAGCTATCTTGGTGTTGGCTTTTACATGCTTTATTTACACACACCCAACAGCAAAAAAGTACTTAAATTTACTAAACAATAAATATCAATATCGAATAAAAAAAGCCGGTTAAAAATTAAACTTTAACCGGCTTTTTATTACAACAAGGTTGATTAAATTAAGTAAAACATAACATTACTTTAAATTAACCCCAAAATATCATGTAAATGTTAAACTTTTATCCCCAAAACGGTTACATCATCAATTTGCTCAAAATTTGCTTTATGCACTAAAAAATTTTGATAAAAAATTTCTTTCTGGTTTTTAAAAGGTTTATTATAAACGTCGGCGCAAAGTTTTATAAACGCGCTACGTCCAAATTTTTCGCCTTGCTGGTTAAATTGGTCAACGTAACCATCGGTATAAAAGTAAAAAGTATCGGAACTACTAAAGTTTAAAGTTTGAGTTGTAAAGCTCCGCATTTTTGGGTGTATTGCCACAGTAAACCTGTCGCCTTTAACAAGGTTGGCAACACCGTTATTAACCACAACCATATTGGCTCTTGCCCCACTAAATTTAACAGTGTTATTTGCTTTGTCAAAAACAGCTATGGCAAGGTCAATACCATCGTTTTGCTCAAAAATATCGCCTGTTTGCTGTAGCGATTCAATAATCTCGGCGCGCATGTTGTGCAATATTTCGGCAGGGTTTGTTGTACGCTTAATATTTACAATACCTTTAAGGCTCGATATTCCTAACATCGACAAAAACCCACCCGGTACACCATGCCCTGTACAATCGCCAACTGCAATAATAATAAGTCCATCTATCTCGTGTATCCAGTAAAAATCGCCACCAACAATATTTTTCGGTAAATTAAGAACAAAACAATCGGCAACAATGCTCTTTATTCTCTTTTCGGTCGGTAATATTGCCTGTTGTATAAATTCGCCGTAGTGTATCGAGTTCTCTAAATGGGTTTTTGCTTTAATCAAATCGGCTTTTTGTTTTGTAAGCATCTCGTTTTGCTCTTCAATATGGTCGCGTTGTCGTAGCATTTGGTCGTTAAGAACCGACAATTCGTGGCCGTGTTCAATAAGTTCGTGTTTTTGACGTATAAGCTCGCGGTTTGCTTTTTTACGCTGTACAAGCTCTCGTATGGCCCACGCAATTATCGAAATAACAATAATAAATCCAATTATAAATATATTCTTAATTAACCGCTCCTGTTTGTATTGCAACTCCTGAGCGGCAATTTGACTATCGCGCTGGGCAATTATAAGTTTTTGGTTGTTTATCGATTGTTCAAAACGCTCAAGTTCGTACCGGCTTTCAATAAGTTCTAACTCTTTTTGTTTTTCAACCCCCAATAAGCTGTCTTTTGCCTGCGTGTATAATTTAAAATATTCAAGTGCTTTATCGCTGTTTTTAAGTTGCTCATAAGCTTGATATAATATATGGTATGCTGCATTTTCGACAACAATTTTTTTATTGTTATTGGCATTTTCAATGGCTTTTTTGGCATAGCTTATACTTTTACTATAATTGGCTTTATGCAGGTATATTAATGCTATGTTGCAAAGTGTAATCCCGTTGTCCCAATCGGTGCCCGATTTTTTACGCAACTGCAATGCATTATTAAAATACTGTTCGGCTTGTGCTAAGTTTTTTGTCTTTAAATATATTTCGCCAATATTATTATATGCTTTTGCCGCATCGGCAAATATATTTTTAGCCAAATAAAAATCAATAGCTTTTATAAAATAAGCTTTGGCTGTATCGGTATTATTAAGCGCGTGATATGCAAGGGCTAAATTATTATGGGCATTGGCTATTCCAACAGTATCGTTTAAAATATATGCAACGTACAAAAACTGGTTATGATATTTTATTGCCTCGGTGTACTGTTTACGTTGGTAATAAAGGCTGCCTATATTATTACTAAGTAAAGCTATACCTTTGGTATCGTTTTGCTGTTCTTTAATCTTTAGCGATTCGTTATATGATTTAAGTGCACCTGTATAATTTCCCTGCGACTGGTAAATATTACCAATATTTGTATAAACCGACGACAGTTCTTTATAACATTTCAGTTTTAAAAACAGTTCTTTTGCCGATTCAAAACCCTGAAGTGCTTTTTGATAATTACCACAATAATAGTTAATTAACGAAACGTTGTTAAGGCTGTTTGCTGCCTCGTGCTCGTGTTTACTGTATTGATAATATGTATATGCTTTATCAAAAAATAAAAGCGCATCGCTAAGTTTATTTTGTCGATAATATATATGCGCAATTGATGTCGACAACATTGCTTTATAATAAGCTTTTTCCGAATTACCTTTTTTTGTAAAATAATTTGCCTCGTCGTCAACAATTATAACATTATAACCTTTACTTAAGTAATACAATGCCGAATCGTTATTGCTTTGCCCATGTTCAATACCTAATTTATAGTACAAATCCATTAAAACAGTATCGTTTTTTGTGGCATTTATACAATTAAGCAAACTGTCAAAAACAGTCAACTGTGCAGCACTTACAACGCTATACAGGCAAACAATTACTATTAATAATGCTTTATGGTACAAAACTTAAAGTATAATTAAACAGGTTGAACAACAATGTATAAAAGTATTAATTTTTAACGTATATATTAATAAAATAATATCAAAATATAGCTTTTCAAAACTCTAAAATCAATATAATCGTAAATTGTAAATATTTTATTGATAAATTTATATCCATAAAAAAAACCTTTTATACACAAATTATTTTACATGCTATTGCTTTACTATTAGTGGCATAATTAATTTAAATCGAAAAAACATTTGCACGAATAGCTAAATTTGGGTAATAATTTATCAACAACAACTTTCATACATTTATTACTATTTGATATTAGTAAGCTTATTGTACCTTTGCACAATATTTTTCGAATTTTTGATACAATAAACACTAAAATTATGTCATATACATCACAACAGGTATTCGAAAGCCTTAGGCAAGTTACCCACCCCGAACTTAAAAAAGACATTATATCGCTCGGAATGGTACAGGAACTTGTTATCGATGGCAACAAAATTTCATTTACGCTGGTTTTTAACAAACAAACAACAACAAATATACCTTTGCTAAAACAAGCTTGTGTAAAAGCTGTCGAAACATCGTTAGGCAGCAATGTTCAAATAAGGGGCAACATAAGTTCAACCACGTTAAAAGACGATGACGATGAAAATATGCTTGCCGGCGTAAAAAACATTATTGCAGTTGCATCGGGCAAAGGTGGCGTAGGTAAATCAACTATTGCGGCAAATTTGGCCGTTGCCCTTGCAAATACCGGGGCAAAAGTTGGCCTTGTTGATGCCGATATATTTGGCCCATCGGTACCTAAAATGTTCGATGTTGAAAACATGAGGCCACAGGTTATAAAAGGCAAATCGAAAGAGCTAATAATACCTATCGAAAAATACGGGGTAAAACTACTTAGTATTGGTTTTTTTGTTAACCCCGAAGATGCTTTAGTTTGGCGGGGACCAATGGCTACAAGCGCGCTTACTCAATTACTCACTCAGGGTCAGTGGGGCGAACTCGATTTTCTTTTAATCGACCTTCCCCCTGGAACAAGCGATATTCATTTATCGCTTGTACAAACAGTGCCTGTAACAGGTGCTGTTATTGTTAGCACTCCACAAGATGTGGCTTTAGCCGACGCTATTAAAGGCATTAACATGTTTATTGGCGAAAAAATTAATGTTCCGGTTTTAGGCCTCGTCGAAAACATGGCATGGTTCACTCCGGCCGAATTGCCACAAAATAAATATTTTATTTTTGGTAAAGGTGGTGTAAAATCGCTGTCCGAAAAAATGAATATCCCTTTGCTTGCACAAATTCCTATTGTCGAAAGTATTTGCGAAAGCTCCGACAAAGGCATACCCGCAGCTTGTTCACCAAACACAATTACTGGTATGGCGTTTGAACAAATGGCTCAAAACATGTTGACATCGTTAAAAAAACGTAACGATACTATTGAACCAACTAAAATTGTCGAGATAAAAAGAAAATAACTTTTAGGTTAAAACAAAGTAAACAAGAGCTTTACTTAGGTTTAAACCCTATTCAGAGTTTGTTGTGTTTCACTAACCAGTTGTAGTGAAATACTTACATAATTTTAATCGATAAAGCAATTCGCTCAACTTGATTTTACTATCAGTAATTTATTTATATTATTGATATATTAACACTTAGCTTAAACAAAATAATTAATTACACCATTACTACATAATTAAATAAAAATTATATTTTTATAAAACATTAGAAACATAAAATTATGGCAAAAATACGCGACATTAAAAACGAGGTTAATTATCTTACCTACGAAATTATCTCGGACTGTAACATAGCAATGACTTATAACCCTGCAAAAAAAGGTGATATTTTGCTACTAATTGACGAGGCTGTTGCAATGCGCAACAAACTTATCGATAAAATTAATAACCCAGGCCAAATTAGCCAGGCTTATTTTAAAGCAATAAAGCTTGAACTTATTAGTACTGCCGACTCAATTTTTGAAAAGCTACGCAGTATTATTAAATAAGAAAAAGAGGCTGTCCGAAAAATTCAGACAGCCTCTTTTTTTTATTTGCTTTTTAAAAATGCCTTTATATTTTATTAAAGTTATTTTGCATTTATATACGATAAAATAACAACTGCCGCCCCCTCTTTTCCATCTTTAAACGACACATTTATATTGTACATTCCGGTTTTATTGCATGGAAAACCAATTGCAGTAACAAACGTACCATCGGCTTTAATATTTGTACCTAAACTAGCTGCATTCTCCATAAGTGTAACAACAGCTTGCCCCTCGTAACCCTCGGCATTACATGCTGTTATTTTGTACATTGTACCTTTGTTCATAATTACATTAAACTTAGCAACAGGTGGGGTTACACTACTTGCCGACAACTTAACTTTATAGTCTTTTAAATAAGTTGCGTTTCCAATACCAAGTGCGCATACATTAACAAGCTCATCGCTTTGTGCTTTTACAACACCAACACACAAAGTCAGTATTAAAAATAAAAATATATTAGTAAATCTATTCATATTATAAGTTAATTATGTGTGTCCTAACCTCTGCAATTACATTAATTATCGATGCTAATGTTTCGTCCGATATATCGATATGCTGTTTGTCGTTTTGGACAATAATTAACATCCCGTCAACTTCTTTAGCCTCAGGCTCACCCATCTCGTATGTAATTTTAACACTTTCGTATTGCTTTTTAATTTTCTCAATTTCATCAACCAGCATCGCAAAATTCTGATCGGCTTTATAGTTTTTTAATATCAGAATTAAGTCGTTTAAAACAAGTTTTTGGTCGGCAATACGCTCAACAACATCGCGGCGTGGAGCCTCTTTAGCAACCTGTGTGGCAAGGTACATACCTTCAACCCACATGCCGGTAACCAATAATGCACTAATATTTCCACGGTTTGTTTGCCTAAGATACTCATCCATGTTGTTAAAACTCGAAACCGATATGTACATTAACGAGTCTAAATTTTCGTTATTGGTAGCTAAACGTTTAATAGTATTAAAATCGAAAAACTGGCCTATTCGTAATTCCTCCGATAGTGTCTTTATGGCCGACATGCTGTTTAAAACCGAACCGGTTTTGCCATACATGTTTAAATATCCTAAATCGCAACCGTAAACACCCAAATTAAGTGCTTGTTTAAAATTTGTGTTCAAATTATCAATTCTGTCGGTAGGTGCCAACATTTTTTGCGAAAACGGCACACCTGTCGATTTCAATAGTGCTGCCATCTCAACCGGCGACGATATATTATCAATTATATCTTCCATTGCCTCCTGCGATATCATTAATGGTTTATCGGCAAAAAGCTCATCAGGTATTTCAATATCGTCGCCACCTTTTTTTGTGCAACTTTTGCAACCTGCCTGTAATAAAACCATAAAAACTATGGCACTATAAATTAGTATTGACCAAACTCTTTTCATGTGTATTTTTTATAATTTCAAATTAAAGTATTGGTAGTATTTTCTACAAAAGTAAATCAATTACTCGAATTATTAAATATTTATATCCCAACTTTATAAATTCTATTTTTGGAAAAGCTCCATAGCTTTTTTCAACCAATCGTAATACAATGCAACATACGATAAAATTGTCATAACCCAAACTATACACATGTTAAACCAAAATGTATCGTAGTAAACACCTAAAAAGTGCTTTACTGGCGAAAAAAAGTGTGCCCTAAAGTTAAACTTATGTTTAACCCAAGGTGTTTCAAAAATAGGGTCGGTTTGTTGTATAAGCCTGTCTTTATAGGCTAATATTTTATTTTTTTCGTATATTTTTTTCACTATATCAGCTACCTGTTCATTATGATATGCCTGCCTTTTACGATGGAATAGGCCAGGGTTAGTTTCGTCAAGGTAGTTTATAATTTTTTCACGTTTCGCGTTTGCCTCACTGCCTAATGTGGCATAGTACATATCAAGTTTATTCAAATATTCCGATGTATTATAACCAACTTCGGAGTTATATTTTTCGGGAACTAATTGGTTAATATAATCAAATTTTAAACTTGGTACTCGTATTAATTCTTTGCCTATCTCGTTTTTTAATAATGCTAAATACTGGTTGCATGTTTCCTTTATCGAATCGCTTTGAGTATCAAACATCTGGTTACAATAATCAACACGTTCTTTAAGTTCAGGTATGTAATAAACGTTTTTAAAATCGGCAACACTAACTTTTTGTTCTATGGCATAAAAGTTTTTCTCAAATTCATTGTCTTTAAACTGCCTTACCATCAATCCCTCGTAAACCCAACGGGTGGCCATAAACTCGCATACAGGCGGAACGCCCTCAACGCTACCTATGGCACGGTTTAATTTATCAAAACTAAACATTGCACCACCTAATGCCATTTGCGGTATCATTACCAATGGTATCATTATATATATTGTAACTGCCGAGTTAAATGCCGACGACAGGTTTAGCCCTACAAGGTTCGAAAATGTTGAGATTGTAAACATTGCCCACCAATATTCGAACCACATACCACGTACGCCTAATATCATATTTGCAACTATTACAAATAAAACCGATTGTATTGCACTTATAATAAACAGTATACTAATTTTCGATATTAAGTAACTCGAGCGGCTTAGGTTTAAAAACGACTCACGTTTTAATATTTTCCTGTCTTTAAATATCTCTTCGCCACTAACCATTAAACCTAAAAACATTGCAACTATCATACTCATGAAAATGTAAACGGGTATGTTTTCGTTTTCACGGAAAATATATATGTGCGAGTTTGGATCGGCAATGTAGCGAATTAAAAACGATAATATAAAACCTAATAACGGAGCCTCGAGTATATTTAAAAGTATATATTGCTTGTTGCTTATTTTCGCTAAAAAGTCGCGTTTAAAATATATTCCTACCTGATAAAACCAACCTGGTATGTCTAACGATTTTGGGGGTTCTTCGTTAATATCCAAAATTTTTTCTTCAATATGGTTGTCTAAGTATTTTTTCTCCCACTCTTCGGGCGATACTTTTCGTTTGTTTGTATAACGTCCAAACTCGTCAACCACTTGGGCGTCGATAATATTAAAAATAAGCTCTGGGTTAACATTACCGCAAGTAGGACATTCTCCTTGTTCCGAATTTATTTGGGCATCGATACGTTTAAAATAACTTACGGCCTCAACCGGGTTACCATAATATATTAAATAACCGCCGGTGTCAAGTATAACCATCTTATCGAACATTTTGTATATCTCCGACGATGGTTGGTGTATTACAACAAATATAAGTTTACCTTTCATCGACAACTCGCGCAATAAGTCCATAACGTTTTCCGAATCGCGCGACGACAGCCCCGATGTTGGTTCATCGACAAATAATATTGGGGGCTCGCGTATTAGCTCAAGTGCAATGTTAAGACGCTTGCGTTGCCCCCCACTAATGGTTTTATTGAGCGGTGACCCAACTTTAAGGTCTCTCCTGTCCCACAAACCAAGGTTCGTGAGTGTTGTTTTGACCCTTTTGTGCATGTCTTCTTCCGACATGTTTTTAAAGCAAAGTTTTGCATTAAAATATAGGTTTTGATATACGGTAAGTTCTTCAATTAAAAGGTCGTCTTGAGGTATATAACCAATAACGCCTTCAATCTTATCTTTTTCGGTATGAAGGTTCATACCGTTTATAAGCACCTCGCCTTGCGATGGCGCCTCGTTACCGGTTAAAACGTTTAGTAATGTAGTTTTACCTGCACCACTTGCACCCATTATCCCAATAAGCCTACCCTGCTCTTCAAACAGGTTAATATTTTTTAACCCTATATATCCATTCTTAAACTTATAATCAACATTTTTTACATTATATGATATTTTTGATGATGTAACGTCGGCTAAATACTTTGAAACTACATCGCTGTAATATACTGGTTTTCCTTTTGGGAAACGTATTGCACTTCCATTTGCAAACAGGTATATTCTGTTCGATTTAACGGGCAAGCCATTTAACAAAACATCTTTGGAGCCTGAATAACGTAAAAAATAAAGCTCTACACTTTTAATGTGCAAAACAAAAAGGTCTTTATCGAGCTCTTCTATTTTTATATGTTTTGCCTGTTTAAAATCCGAATGTTTATCGTTAATTACCAATATATTAGTAATATCGAGTTCTGTATAGTCTTCTTGAACAACAAATGTTTCGGTGCTTTTAAATTCTTCGGGCGATATATTAAAAACTTCGGCAACTGTATTAATAATAGCTATACGTTGTTCCGAAAATTTTCGGTCGGCAGCAACTAATTCAAACAAACGAACTAATACAACAACTTTTTGTTCTTGTGTAAGTGTTTTATTGATTTTTTTACAGATGCCCAAAATTCTTACCGAGTCTTTAACCGATGTAAGTTTTGGAGCTTCAGTTTCGCGCTTTGCTCTGTAATCTTCACGGCTAATAATATCAGCATGCTGATAAAATAGCTTCATGTATTCGTTAACAAAGTCGGAACTAAGCTGAGATGTTAAAAAATTCTCAACAAAATCAATTTCATTCTCTTCAACTCCCTCGTCTTGTTTTGCTATTATAGCAAAAAGCTGCATAAGGGCTTTTAAAATCTCTTCACTCATCTGTTAAATTTATAAACAGGCACTTATTTAATGGCCAAATTAACTAACTCCTAAGTATAGCAGTTTAACACAGTATAAATTGCTTTTCTTAGGTTTAACCCCGATTTTGAAATTTATGGTCATAACCTAATAGGCGAGGTATAAACCTTAGTATTTCTTTATCGTGAACAATATTTGCTCAATTTGGGTAATAGTGTTCTTAATCCATCGGATAGCTAATTTGTTCAAAAGGCACCTCTACAATATCGGCATATTCTTCGCCTGCCTCTTCCATATCTTCATCATCTTCGGGATAATGCCACCGCACAAGTACATCTTTACCGCTATCGTGCATCTCTTCAAGCTTAAGCAGTACATCTAAAAGCATTTTTGATGATGCTGTGTTAAAGTATACCAGTTTAAAATTAAAAACTGTTTTTCCGGCGGCTTCTTCCGAATAACGGTCTAACCAATCAAGTATTGGCTCATAAAAAGCAGCTACGTCTTCAGGAAGCGAACGCCCCGAAATTTCAAAAATCTCATTAGCCACATCTAGCGTTACACTTGGTGTATCGTCGGTACCTACTATTTTAATTACCTCCATAATTTTTATTATTAATTATTGTTTCGTGATATTATACTAGTTAAAACAAAAAATGCGTACTCATCGTTAATTGGCAAAAAGTTAAAATGTAATTTATTGCCTGTTTTTTTTGCAATATCAATAAACCCTAACCCGGCTCCGCCTTTTGTCGACAACCGGCCATCTTTTATTTGTTGTTTATAAAGGCCTTTTAACCCGTCTTTGTCTAAATTGTTTATACGGTCAAGTATGTCAGTCATATCAGGTATTTTCGACTTTACTAAAATATTACCTGTAGTTATGGCATATTCTTCGTCGTTTTTGCATAACAAAAATATTCCCCGGCCATCTTTTTGCAATTCTTCTGAACCTTTTTGCTCGGCATGTTTACTTACGTTTTGCAACAATTCAACCATTACATGAAAAACCTTTTTTTGGGTTGCATGCGATTCCATTTCGAGCTCCATATTTGTCTCGGTAAGCGATGTAAACGCTTTGGTAATTTGGTGAGTTATCTCGCCTTCGTAAACCAATTCAACTTTATGTTGTTTCATCGATTTATAAAAACTGTAAACAAACTCCAGGAATCCTTCTAAATCTGCACCATTCCCATCCATAATGTGGTCATTTTAATATTAAAACTCTATTCCAATCAGTAACACATCGTCAATTTGCTTAAAGTCGCCTTTATATGATATAAAGTCTTCTTCAATCAATTTTTCATAATCTTTAACAGGTATATCGGGGTATTTAAGTATTAGCTCACGTATTCGTTTTGCCTGATACTTTTCGCCTTTTTCGCCACCAACCTGGTCGGGTAATCCGTCGGAAAAGAAAAAAACTTTATCGCCATTTTCCAAATTTATTAAATGGTTTTCGAATTCTTTTTCCAATTTTTTTCCTAAAGGTATTCCACCTATAGCTTTACGGTCGCCCTTAAATTGTTCTAATTCACCTTTACGTAACAAGTATAAGGGCCTGTGTGCACCTGCAAATTCTAAAATGTTTTTTTTCAAGTTAATTTTACACAATGCTATGTCCATACCGTCGCGTGCATCGGTATCTACTCTGTCTTGTTTAAGTGTTCGCCTCACGCCATCGTGTAGTTTGTCAAGTACTTCACTAGCTTTTAAATTGTTATAATGGTCAACTACGTTATTTAATGTAAAATACCCAATAAACGACAATAGTGCCCCGGGCACTCCATGCCCTGTACAGTCAACTGCTGCAATAAAAATGTCGTCGCCTTTTTTAAAGAACCATGGAAAATCACCGCTAACAACATCGCGAGGTTTGTAAAGTATAAACGATTTTTCTAAATGCTCTTGTACAAAGCTGGTATTTGGTAAAATACTTGTTTGAATACGTTTGGCATAATTAATACTCTCTTCAACAGCTCGGTTTTTTTCTTTTACCTCTTGTTCAATT
>CAZJCR010000030.1:1935-23473 GCA_964544385.1 uncultured Bacteroidales bacterium | reverse complement strand
CAATAGCATAAGTGCCAACATTTTCGCCTGCCTCGCGGCTAAGCGTACCGGAAAAACTATCGCTACTAACTAAAGCTGGTTCAACTGTGTAAGTAAGTTCAGGGTCGGCACTGCCATAAATTTTAGTTTGCGCGTTGGCGGTTACAGATACTGTTAATGGTGTAATTGTAAGGTTATTGCCAACAAAGCTTATTGTGTAGTTATTTGATAAAGCTAAAGTGTTTTGGGCAATAGCATAAGTGCCAACATTTTCGCCTGCCTCGCGGCTAAGCGTACCGGAAAACTCCGAAACTTCAACCCAACTTGGCATGACAGTAAAAGTAAGTTCGGGATCGTTACTGCTATAAACTTTAGTTTGTGAGTCCGACATTACAGTTACCTCTAAAGGCGTAATAGTAAAATTAACATCGGATAAAGTAATATTATAATTATTGCCGGCAGTAAGGGTTCCAATAGTAATTGTGTAATTTCCAACATTTTCGCCACTTTGGCGCGATAAAAACCCGGTAAAATAATCACCCTCGACAAGTTCAGGCGAATAAGTGTAATTGAAAAGCGGGTCGGGATTGCCAAAATCTTTAGTTAATGAATTGTCGGGGGTTACAGTAATTGGTTTGGGCGTTATGGTAAAGTTTTCATTAGCAAGAGTTAACTTGTAATTATTGCCTGCGGTAAGTGTTCCAATATTAATAGCGTACAAACCGGCGTTATTTCCTTCGGCGCGGGCAAGTGAGCCCGAAAAAGTGTCGTCGTTAAGTAGCGCGGGTTCAAAAGTGTAGGTAAGTTCGGGGTCGTTAGTACCGTACACCTTGCTTTGGCCTGCAATTGGTGTTACAGTAATTGGCTTAGGTGTTACAGTAAAATTTTCGTTAGCAAGAATTAACTCGTAATTATTGCCGGCAGTAAGGGTTCCAATAGTAATTTCATACTCGCTTGCATCTGAGCCTTCGGCACGTGCAAGTGAGCCCGAAAAATTGTTACCGCTTACTAATTCGGGCTCAGCGGTGTATGTTAATACCGGGTCGGTATCGCCAAAATTTTTCGACTGGTTAGCATCGGGTGTTACTGTAACCTCAGCTTTATTGATAACAAGGGTTACTAATCTAAATTCGTCTCTATGACAATAATATTTAGTATTAAAAATAGTTGGGTATAACGAGTAAGTTCCAGCATCAATGCCCGATAAACCATCGTAAAAGTTTAAATTTTCATCATAAAATGTCATTTCTTCGTTTTCGGCAAGGTTTACAATAAAGGTTTTTTCAGTTCCATCGTAAGTAAAAATATTGTCGTTTGCAAATAAGTACGGATTTGTAACCACAACAACCTCAACCTTAACCACGTTCGATACTGCGGCACCTTCCCAATTATCCATACAACTAACGCGTGCCATACGCCTGAACCAGGTAGTTTTAGGTAATATGCCAGATGTATAAGTTTCGGCATTAGCACCTTCGATGTTTGTAAAACCATCGGTTTGGCTAACTGTCGATAATTGCCACCTGTATTCAAGATCGCCTTTGTTGCCTGTTGGCAGCGATATGCTAGTAAATGCGTTAGGTTTAAAGCCCTCGCAAACTGCCTGGTTAGCCGATATTTCGCCACCATTATCGGGGTTGGTACAAATAAAATCGACACCGTTGGTCCACTCGTAAGCGCCCATATCAATAATTGAGTTTTGTACACGTTGGCGGCCACCAACATCGATAGTTGTTAAATTATAAATATTATTACCTGCATCAATACATGGCGATGTTTCGCCCAGTCGACAGTCCATTTTTTGTACACTAACAAATACAGGGTTGTCAGTAATGCAATTATCGTTATATGAAATTGTTGCCCCGGAGCCAATATTAATGTCGTTAACAGTATTTGAATAACACGAGTAATTAACATTTACAGTTGAATTGCAAGCATATATTTGGTTACCCAATGAACTGGTAACATTATTGTACACAACCGAGTTATTAATTATCAACTCACAATTATCGGAATTATAAATACCACCACCCTGGTAAGCATTATTAAAAGCTATGGTAACATTATTTAGCGAAACTATCGACGTGTTAATAGAATAAACAGCTCCACCATGATGGCTGGCCAAGTTATTAGTAAACAATACGTTATTAAGTATTGGCGATGACTGGTCGTTGGCTAAACCGCCACCAAAAGTTGCCGAGTTTTGTGTAAAAGTAACATTAGTTAGTTTAGGCGACGATTTTTTGTTATACATACCCGCACCCCACGAACCATAAGTTACTTCTATTGTACCCGACGATTTTGAATTATTACCGGTAAAAATAATGTTCGATACTGTTGGCGAACATTCGTTATTGTACATGCCTGCACCATAATTGTGCGGGGCTTGGGCCAAACCACTGCCCTCGGTACCATTACCACCTGTAACAGTAAAACCGTCGAGAACCGCCGATGACAACAACGCGCTACTTTGTGGGTTATAAATAACGTGATAACAATTGTCGGCTGCATAATTATTAGTACCTATATCGCCGCTAAGTATTGTTTGGTTAGCAGCAAAATCGCGGTCGGCAAGCTCGAAACCGCGCGGTTCGTTACCGGCAAAACCGCCGTAAATAGCCACATCGGCTTTCATACGAAAATGGTAATATCGCGGCTCGTTGGTTAAATCGTATGCCGATGTTGGTTTGTAAGTACCTTTAGCCACCCAAATATGGTCGCCAATATTAGCGTTTTCGATAGCAGTTTGTAACACTGTGTAAGCATTTTCCCAATCGGTGCCATTATTGCCGCCGGTTGCATCGTGTTTAACAAAAATAATATTAACATCCACATCGCTGTCGGCATTGCTGTTATATTCGTAAGCACCCATATCAATAATACCAGTTTGCGCGTAATCCGATTTTAATAATTTACGTCCAAAATCAGTACCACGTATATCGGTAGTAAGCAAGTTATAACTATCATTACCGGCATCAATACATGGCGATGCTTTTTTAATACGGAAGTCGCCATTAGTTACGTCGGCAAAAACAGGGTTACTGGTTATGTTGTTGTTAGTTGTATTAAGTGTCCCCAAATTTATAATATCATTAGTACTGTTTGCAAAACACGAGTAATTGAGGGTAACAGTAATGCCAGTTGAAATACTAATTTGTTTGACTGAACCATCGGGTGCACTATTGCCCCAAATTATACAGTTGTTTAACTCTGCATTTGAACCGCATAAAACTCCGCCGGCTTTTTCACTTGCAGTGTTTGATGCAATTGTAACATTAGTTAAGGTAAGATCAGAGCTGCCGTGGCAGTATATTCCACCACCATTAGGGGCACTGTTTGATGCAATTAAACCATTTTTAATTGTTACAAGCGAACTAGATTCGCTGGAAATTGCCCCCCCCTTTACAGCAGCCGAGTTTGAAATAAATTTGGCATTACAAATAACAGGCGAACTACCATTCAAATTTTCAATAGCTCCACCATGTTTAGCACTATTATTAATAAACGAAACATTGTTAAGTGTTGGCGATGAAAGGCTTCTATTAGCCATAGCACCACCATTATTTGCATAGTTTGATATAAAAATAACATTATTAATTATTAACGATGCATTTGAAATATTGCACATTCCACCACCATAACAATGCTCTAAATTGTCAGCATTTCCATCTCTTATAGTAAAACCATCGAGCACAGTTGAACTTGAAAGTGCGCCGGGGTTATAAATAACATGAAAGCAATTATCGGTTGATGTGCTTATATTACCAATGTTACCGCCTAAAGTAGTTGTATTAATGGCAAAATTACGCTGTAATAAATCAAAATCATCGGCTTCGGTTCCATCAAAGCCCCCGTAAATAGCAACACCATCTTTCAACTCAAAATGGTAATAACGTGCCGAATTTGGCAAATTATACGACGAACCGGGGTAGTAGGTCCCTGCGGCAACCCAAATTACATCGCCACAGTTTGAATTATCAATAGCTGTATGTAGCGATTCATATGCATCGGCCCAGCTTGTTCCATTGTTAAAGCCCGATGCATCACAATTAACAAATATTTTTTTTGTCGGGCACTCGCCAGCCCGGTATTCCAAAGCTCCCATATCGATAGTGCCAGTTGCCGATGCATTGTTTTTATGTAATTTTCGGCCAAAGCCCTTGCCCCTTATATCGTATAAAAGATCAATATAACTGTCGTTGCCGGCATCAATACATGACGAGTTTTGGGTAAGCCTAAAATCGTTGGCAAATGCGTTGTAAAACAATGGGCTTGAGTTTGTATTGTTATTTGTTGCTGTTATAATACCCGTATTTGTTATTTCGCCTCTACCTATAGTGTAGCACGAGTAGTTAAATGTAATTGTCCCGCTCTCGTTAAATATTTGGTTTGCAGTAAGTGCCACGTTGCCCCAAATAATGCTATTATTAAAAACAGGGTTCGATGTTTTATTATACATTGCACCACCATTACCCGTTACAATGTTTCGGGCAATGGTAACATTTGTAAACACAGGCGACGAGTTGGAATTGTAAATTGCACCGCCATGCGCACCATTGTTCGATATAATTGCGCAGTTTACTATTACCGGCGACGAATTTAAATTACTAATTGCACCCCCAAATAATGCATCATTTTGTATAAATGTAATATTAACAAGCTTTGGCGATGCCGAACAGTTGTACATACCGCCGCCATATGTATAGTTTGGCGAAGTATGCGCATACCCGCCGGTAATTGTAAAACCGTCGATAACAGCGGTATTATCGAGGGACAAAGAGGCCGGGTTGTAAATAACGTGGTAGCAATTATCGGTTTTTGTCCCAACAGTACCAATATCTCCACTAAGTATGGTCTCGTTAGGTTGGCCATTTCCAAAACCAGTTCTTTGGGTAATTAAGGTTTCACCACCGGCAAAACCACCGTAAATGGCTACACCATTCTTCATCTCGAAGTGGTAGTAGCGCGGAGTGTTGGTTAAACTATAGGCCGAGCTGGGGCGGTACGTCCCTGCGGCAACCCAAATTTGGTCGCCCGATACGGCCGCATCGAGTGCCGATTGCAACAAAGTGAAAGCATTTGACCAGCTGCTACCATTATTGACACCTGTTGCTGCTTGGTTAACGTAAATAGTGCCCGAAAAACCATACAGGTTTACAACCACTATTAAAACTAATAAGTGCAGAAGTTTTGTAATATTACTTTTCATTATTGATGAAGTATTAAACAATAAAGCTATTGTTAGTTAAATTTGTAGTTACAAAGCTATTGTTAATAGTATTTATTGATTAAAATAAAAGGAAGCAAAAAGGAACATAAATGTTAGAAAAAAGGAAGCAATTAATAAAGAAACTACATTTGCCATGAGGTTGCAAAAAACCAAAAACCTGATATTTTGTTTGCTAACAAACATAATATCAGGCATTAAATAAAATATACAATAACTACAAAAGAGTAAACAAGTAAGTTTGTAAACTATTGCCGTTTTTAAGACCAAGCTTTTTGCGTAAACGCGACCGCGATACCCTTATACTATCGTAGCTTTGTATCATTATGTTTGCAATGTCTTTTGTGTTTAGTTGCAACGACAACAGGGTAGCAAGTTTTATTTCGGCAGGAGTAATTCCGGGGTGCCTGCTTAGCAGGTTTTTTGTAAACTGGGGGTGTGTTTGAATAAAATGCTCGTCAAGTGTGGCCCAAAAACTCGATTTATGATAAAATTCCATATCACTAAGTAAATCGTTAACATCGGGTACTAAACTACTGTTTTCGTTTACCAGTTTATCGCCAATAGCTTTTAGTTTAATCCAAATTTGCTCGCCAAGCTTGTTGTTGTTCGATAGTTTTAACAAATAATTGGTTATTTCAATGTCTTTTAAAGTAACCTCTTTTTGCAACATTGCTGTACGCTCTTCAATTTCGCGTAAAGCCCTTTTTTGTTTTGTGATTACTAAAAACGCTACTAACCTTTTTTTAAGAGCCGGAAAAAACGAAACTGCCATTTGCGCATACTGCTTTTCGCCGCTTTTATTGTAATACGATATTTCATAATCGTCGGGGTAGCACTTAGGGTTTACAAGGCGTTGCTGGTTAATTGTTTTTAACTGTTCAACAATATCTTCGGTCAAAAGCTGGTCCCACCTCATTTGCAAAAGCTCGCTATGCGTGTAACCGGTAGCTAAGCAAAAAGCATCGTTAACCTCGTCAAATGTCATATCCTGGTTAACATATGCAATAGGTGTCGAGTTGTTGGTAAACATTCCTTCAATACGCGAGTTTTTAATAAAGCTCAGGTATTGATCTTCATTATCATCAAAAGTTTTGTCCATCGTAATATTTAATAACCCATCAATATCACAATTATAGTAATAATTTTTTTAGTTTATAGCCCTTTACAGGGCTTTTAATGCCTCAATTACAAACATTTTGTGTAATTTTTAAATTTTACACAAAAACAATATTTTTATACCCAAAATTTAAACCAATGAGCAAAACAAATGCAGCCCGTATACTCGATTATAATAAAATAAAATACAATTTGGTTACTTATAAGGTTGACGAAACCGATTTAAGTGCAACACACGTGGCTGCTCAACTCGGGCAAGATGTTGCCCGCGTGTTTAAAACCCTTGTTTTACGTGGCGATAAAACCGGTATTTTTGTGTGTGTTGTTCCCGGGGGTAACGAACTCGATTTAAAAAAAGCAGCAAAAGCATCGGCAAATAAAAGTTGTGCTATGGTACAACTTAAAGATATTTTACCATTAACCGGTTATATTAGAGGCGGTTGTACTGTTTTGGGCATGAAAAAAAACTACCCGGCTTTTATCGACGAAAGTTGTTTATTGTTTAACTCAATTTTTGTTAGTGCCGGCGTTCGTGGAATGCAAATTGAAATTAACCCGACCGATTTTATTAAGGTTACCCAATGTGCGGTTAACAGTTTAATTTAGTAATATTTACGCATTTAATATGTAAGGTATTTTGCTTTGTTAGTTACAAAAAATTAAACACGAATAATTTATTATTTTACCAATGGTGCTTTATACCTGCGCCACCATTTTAAACCCGTAAACGACGTGTACTTTGCAAGCAAATTAAACCATTTAAATTGCAACATGTAATGAAAAAGCCTGTAAAACAAGGTTAAAAAACCTATTAACAACAGGTTTTCGAATATGAAACTATAAAACCAATTATTGGTAATTATTGGCAATTCGATAAATTTATATACCACATGCGTAAGTAATAAACTAAATATTATTGCCACAATAAATATGAACCCATGAGCGGTTTCAATTGCTTGTTTTGGACAATTGTTCATACAGTTCATGCAGCTCTCGCAATTAAATGTCCAAAACGGGTGTTTGTTTACAATTTTTATTGCATTTACCGGGCAGTTTTTTACGCATAGCCCGCAATTATTGCATTTGTTGGTGGCATAAAATGTTTTGGCAATAATAAAACGCCCGCCAACATAATAAACAAAAGCTATTGGTAATAAAATTATATCGATAAAAAACTCGCGTAAGCTTTTAAAATTGCGGCCACCAGCCAACAATTTGCTAACTGTCGATTTTAATTCGGGTATTTTTTTCTCGTAAATATAATCAACAGCCCTTTTATTCAATCCCGGGTGCAACGATATCCAGTTCGAAGGTAAATCGACCGGGCACATTGCCTGTATTTTGTAACCTTTTATTTTTAAAACCAAAGCCGCCAAATATAAGCTAATGCCCGACACTCCGGGGGTTACCCATTTTCCAATTAGCAATCCGGCGCGGGTATTCATTAACACAACTTTGTTGTTGCCCTTAGGGAACCTAAAAATGTAATGCAACATAACAGGCGGGTAATTAAACCCATGTACCGGCGACACAAATGCTATTAAGGTTTCATCGTCGGGTTTTTTAATTTGTAACCTGTTAATTGTGGCAAGGTTTATTATTTCGGTTTCGATACCATGCGTTTGAGCGCTGGCCTGCATAACTAATGCAACATTTTTTGAATTACCTGTACCCGAAAAATAGTGTATTTGCAGCTTATTAAACATAACAAATATTTATAGTAGTTAAATTCCTAAATAAAGTTAAATATAGATTAATTATTTAGCAGTTATGTAATAATTACTACATCAGTTTTTGTTCTTGGCTATTTAACATATTTTTGATACCCGTTTTTTAGTTTATTCAGGCCAATTGAACCACCATGCCCGGGCAAAAACAACGAACAGCCAGTGTCGATAAGTTTTTTCCAACTAATAATCATTTGCTGCACATTGTCGGCAAAAGGCGGGTAAACCGAGTTTTTAAAAACCCCGAACAAGGTATCGCCAACTATTGCAATTTGGTTATCGACAATAATACTTATACTGTCAGACGAATGCCCTGGTGTTGGCAACAAATAAGCATTAAAACCAAAACTGGTTAAATAGTACTTGTCGTTTACAATAATATCGGGCCCGCAAGGGGCAAAGTTAAATTTGGTTGTTACTAAATTGCCAATAAAATTAACAATAAAGCGGGTAAAAAAATTTGTACCGCCCGGGAATTTATTTATACCATTAGTAATATAAAAACTACCTTCAGCCTGCACCAACACCTTTACCCCAAAATATTTTTTAATATTTGCAGCATTTGCAGCATGGTCGTAATGGGTATGGGTAAGTATAAGTAAATCGATATTACTAATTTGTAATATATTTAAACCTCGTTTTAACTTTTTCCAGTTTGTGGCAGTGCCGGTGTCGATTAAAATATTACAGCTATTGTTACTTAACATATAAACATTACTGCGCCCGCTTATTAGGCGGGTAATATTGTAACCACTATTAGTTTTATATAACTTTACAGTTTTAGCAAACATTAAAATTTTAATACTTATTTAACACTAATACCTATTACACGTGTAGTTTGTTCAATGTTGTTCCATAACGCGTGTGGTATATTACCATTAACTAAGTAACACTCGTCGGGTTTTAAAATAACTGTGTTGTTTCCAATAAGTAATTTTGCCTCGCCCTCAACCACGATAAAAAGGTGGCTATGTTGGTGAGTATGTGGTTCAACCGGGCCTCCACCATTTATGTTTAAGTAAGCTGTTGAGCCATCGATAATTTGGCCAATATTACCAAATAGTTTTTTTGCTTTAAAATTTACATGGTTTGGTGGTGTAATAAAATTGTCTGTTGTCATTTTTATCAATAATTATTAATACGGTATTTATACATATTTCATGCATTTTTCATTTCAGTTAGCCTTAACCTAACTTAACTACATATAATAATATTTTTTAGGTATTAGCTATTGTTCAAAAACCTCAATAGCTTTATATATATTTGAGTATGACGTATTATTTAAAGTTAACAACTTAGCACGTTCAATTGCTCTATCTTGTGTAAAAATAAGTACTCTAACCCATTTATCCTGCATCAAATATTTCTCAGTTTTATCATAATCAGGAATATATTTTTTTAATTCGGCTTTTAATGCATTATAATTTGCAAAATGCCTATTTGTCTTTTTAAAATGAAGTAAAAACCAAAATTCAATTGACGGTAAACTATCACAAAGAATAACCTTATCGTTATTTTTATACTTGGCAATAAATTTTTGCAGTCTCAATTTTTCCTCTTCATTTCTAAGCGAAACATCAGCATCAAAAGCGCAAATTACAGTTACGTCGGCTGATAGCAATTCCTTAGTCCGTTTTTCAAGATAAAAAATACTATTCTTACTTGAAAAGAACCTGGGGCGAACTACACAAGGATAGGATTTTAGTTTTTTAAGATGTTGAAAATAGTACTTCTCGGTTAATCCTTCACCTATTACATATATTGATTCTCTAAGCTTCATAATACAGGCTAATCAATATTTGGAACAGCACCAAATTTTCCAAATTTATATGCTTTTTGTAGTGATGAAATTCTGCCTAAACCTGTAAAACCGCTTAAAGGATATAGTTTTGTAGCTCCATCTTCCCCTTTTTCCGTAAACCAAAAATTGTCTTTCCGCAATAAATCATCTTCATCAAAAAGGTTATCATAGTGAGTTGAAATCAGCAATTGAGCACTTTTTGATTCTCTTAAAAACTTCTCTAATATATATTCCACTAATCTTGGATGCAGCTTCGATTCAATTTCATCTATCGGTAAAAATGCATTTCGTTCAATTGCCTTATAAATTGCTCCCGACAAACCAAAAACACGCTTAGTTCCATCGGATTGCCATTCTATTGGTAAATAGTATTTTTGCTCGGAACCCTCTTTTATTACAAAATGTTCAAATTCTGTATCAATTATATTAATTACTTTTTCTTTTTCAAGCCTTGCAATTTCATTCTCTGGTATCCCAACTATTTTTGCTCTGGCAATAAATTCATCAGGAACTACCTCTTCTATTTTTTTACTTTGAATATTGGAAATATTAAAATCGGCTTCTCTTAAATAATCTAAAACATAGGATTTGAAGGCTTTATTGTCACCTGCAAGTTTTTCTGAAAATTTCTGCAAAACAGTTAATGGTTCAATAGTTTGCATGATTCGAGTTCTCATCCAATCAACAACAAGTTCAATCTCTTTAATAACTGTGTTTACTTGAATATATGAAGCAAAAACCGATATGTTTGGAATACATTTAATTGCAATTTCTTTTTCCTCAATTGAGGATATTTTAATTTTCGGCCCATATGCAATTTTTGAAATACCATCTTCGAATATTCGCTCAAAAATCAAAGCTGGTTGAACCCCTGGATAGTATTCTAACCTTTCACTTACTACTACGTTTTTTGTAATTTGCAATGAATACCTGTGTTTTGTTCCTTTATGATAAAAAATAAGTTTAAATGCAGATGGTTTGTTTCTACTATCATTATCTAACATAAAAGGAATTACACCTGTAGTTTCTTCTTTACTGTCCATTATGTTAAACCAAAAATTATTCAGAAACTCAAAAGCTTCAATAAGATTTGATTTACCTGAAGCATTATAACCATATACTATCCCTAATTTTTGTAAACGAATGCCTTTAGCAACTTCTACTAAATGAATATCCCCCAAATGAGTATCTCTTGTCGCCTCAAAACTTATTATAACTTCATCTTTAAATGAAAGAAAGTTTTGTATAGAAAGTGAATGTATCATTATTCTATTTCTTTATTTTACCTTATTTCTGCAAATATATATAATAAAACACAAAAACAAAGTTTTTGTATTTTATTTTTGCATCTTCTCTTTGATTTGAGGTTAATTTTATATCCTCATTGAATTTTTTAAACTTCTCTTTCATTAATTCTTTTTTAATATTTACATTTTCTATGCAAAAATATCATATTGAATAATACAAAGCTATTTTATTTTACATATATACATTTTTTATGCACATTTTAAATATATAAACAATACAATAATGATTTTTATCAATAATAAGCTTTGCTAAAAAACATTTTGCGGTTACTTGCAATTACAACAATGCATACCAAAAGTAAAATACCAGTTTGTATTACTTTGCTCATTGGGTGTGTGGCAAATATTTCGTTCGACAGGTTTGCCGACAAATGGAACATGATGGTTATTAATAAATTACGGTTTGTTTTATAGTAAAGCCAATTCATTAATAATACAAAACAAAAACGCTAAAAACAAAATTGAGCGTGTAAATTGCACCACCGGCAACAACGTTACTATGGTAATAACCTTTTATAAACGATAACGGCAAATGCCAAAGTACCCAGTATATTGCAAATATTACCGATGTTATAAATAAATTAAACCGCTGACGCAAAGTGTCGGTACCATACGAGTGCCATGCAAGCTCCTCGGCTACTGGGGCAAAACACAGTACAAACCATGGCGAAAACAATGCCGATGTAAAGCCAGGTTGTCCGGTTATTTTAAACTGGTTAATACTGTACCCAAAAAGTAATGATATTAGCTGTGCCAAAACTATCGATGCAAATATTAATAACAAGGCTAAAGCCACATACCATGGGCTAAAACCGCGAGTTATAAGTAACCGTTTTTTTATATCGCTAACAAGCGTATGGTTTTTTAAAATAATAAAAAGGGCAACTATTATTGGCGACACCAAACCGGCTATGCCAAGGGCAGCCTGTAAAAACACTAAAATACTATTGTTATTGGGTAAATTACTTATATATGCAGCTGTAAACCAAAATATCCAGGGTAATACCAACGACAATGTATAAAATAATACTGGTTTATTATATTGTTTTATCATAATAATTGTTTTTTGCTTTTTTAACATAACTAATAAATAATATTATTGCAATAAGTACCAAAATGGTCGACAAAACTGTTTTGTTTTTTGTATTAAAACTGTAAATACCCAAATTGAGCGATTCGCTCAATAGATGTAGAGTTTGTAAACATAATGGTTAGAACTCTAATTTATAACTAATTAAAGGCAGTTTATAAACTTGCGCTGTACGTTCGTAAGCCTTTTTACTGTAATTGTATTCGTACTCGCCATGCTGTTTTTCGCCCAGTGCATTGTTTAGCTGAAAAGCAAACACGCTCGAGTGTTTTGCCTTGTTAATACGGTATGTAACCGACAGGTTTAAAAACTTGCTAACATTGTCTTTAACGGTAAACGCATTAGTATGGTCGTAAACTGCAATATTATTGGCATAGGTATCAACCTGGTTGAGCGGGGTGTTGTAATTACCGCCCGAAACAACACCACGTATATTTAACCCTAAAAGGTTGTTGCCTTGTTTTCCAATTTTAAACTCTTTGCCAAACAAAATATTTGCAACAAAATTTTTATTGTACCGTGTATTGCGCCAAATGTTATCGTCGGCCTTGTATTTCGATTCGAATACCGATGCTGTTACAAGGTAATAATAACCTTTTTGTAAAAACCGTTCAATAGTTACATCAATACCTGTATTATAGCCAATGCTGTTGTTTTCAAGGTTTTGTCTAAAGGTAAGGTCTTGTTTAAAATTTATCATCGAAAACGAACTATTTGCAACCCCCGGCACATTATATAAATATTGATAATATGGTTCAACTTTAATGTGCATATTTTGGTTTATGCTATAATTGTACCCCAGTACAAAATGGTGAGCGTGCGAAAAATCGAGGTCGTTGTTCAAATACTCTGTTTGTCCGTTTTTAGTTTGGGTAATAAAATAAATATTCAAATCTTCGAGTTGGCTATGTTTACCATAACCAATTGTTAACGAGCTTTTTTGCCACATGTTAATGTTAATTGCCAAACGCGGGTCAATAGTAAAACAATTATTTAGTGCAAAATACTCGGTTTGTATTCCCGCGTTAAAGTTAATTGTTTTACTATAATCAATTTTTATTTGTGCATAAGCTTGCAGGTGAAGGCTATGCCCGTTTTCGTCGGCATACTTTTTATATGTTCCGGGCATCTCGTTTTGGGTTTCACTTAAATCAAAATTATAAAACAGGTTATTAACATTAAAACCTGCACGGGTATTAATACGTGGGCTAAACTTATGGTTTGCAAACATGTTAAGGCTAATTTTACTGTTATCATTAATAATATTAATGTCGTTTTGTAGTACAAAGTTTTTGTCGAGCTTTTGCTGAAAAAGTTCTTTAGCATTACCCGAAAAAACAATACTTGTACTTACCAGCCATTTGTTGCCAACTGTAAGTTTATTGGTAAGCCCCACTGCTCCAAACATTTCGTCCCAACTATTTTCAAGCAGGTCGTTGCCGGTTTCCCAAAGGGTACTATCGTGTTGGGCACTATCGGTCATTTTGTCAATAGCTCCTAATGCCCACAACGAAAATATGCCGGTTGTTTTTGTTGGCAATACAAATTTAAACGACAAATCCTGGTAAGCAGGTGTTTGGTCGGTAGGCATTAATCCCAACTGTGCCATAAGCCCAAGCGTTGAGTACCTGTAGTTAAACAAATACGATGCATTACTATTTTTTGCCAACGGGCCTTCGGCCGATATGTCGATACCTAAAATACCAACCTGCACAGTTTTCTCGTGTTTATCGGTATTACCTGTACGTAGTTTTATGTCAAAAACGCCACCAAGCGCGTTGCCATATCCGGCCGGAAAAGCTCCGGTATAAAAATCGGAATTTGCAAGCATTTGGCTGCTTATTGCCGAAGTAAACCCACCACCGGCCACGTTACCGCCCGAGAAGTGGTTGGGGTTTGGTATGTCAACACCCTCGACCCGCCATAACACGTTTTTTGGCGCGTTACCACGTATAACTATTGCATTGTCTTGGTTATTACCACCCGATGTTACACCAGCAAACGCCGACGCGAGCCTTGCCGGGTCGTCCATTCCCCCTGCATACCGGCGTGTTTCGTCAACATTAAAACTCCGCGCGCTAATGGCTGCCATACTATTTAATGGCATACTTTTATTAACTCCGGATTTTATAACTACCTCGTCAATAGTGCCAACCAATTCAACCATCTCAACATTTAAAACTACTTGTTTTGCGCTGCCAACAAGCACTTCGGGTATTATTACCTTACTATAACCTAAAAAGCGTATCTCAATATTATACCTGCCCAAAATAACGTTCCCAAAACTGAATTTGCCATCATAATCGGTAGTTGTTGCCTTTAACGGGTTAGTGCCGGCAATTATAACTGTTGCCCCGGGCAACGCTTTTTGGGTTACTTTGTCGGTAACCTTACCTTTTATTGTTTGTGTAAGGTTTTGTGCATGTACCATGGTTGTTAGTACCGTTAAAATACACATAGTAAGTTTCGATAATTTTTTCATTGTTGCTCAATTAATTTTTGTTTGTAAAAACACGAGCACAACAAAAACCAATATTAAAAAGCTAATTACACAAATAACTACACATAGTATGTTTGTAATAATTTTACTTAATTGTTTTTTTTGTGCGCCCATTTGTTTTTTTTAACAAAGATGCTGGCAATATATGAGCGCGTCGTCTAAGCGTATGTTAGTAGACAATATTTAGGTGCAAACGTACAGGGCTGCACGTTCATTTTATTGATATTTAAATGGTTAGTAAATTTGAAGCAAATTATTTATTTGCCATAAATTGCGATGGGGTAAAACCTGTGTGCTTTTTAAACACCATGTTAAACGACGATTTTGAGTTAAAACCCGAATCGTAAGCAACAGCCAAAATATTCAGATTTTTATATTGTGGCTTACGAACCAGTTTTTTAAACTCATCAACGCGGTATTGGTTTACAAAATCGTAAAAGTTTTTTTGTTCGTAGCGGTTAATAACCTGCGACAAGTAATTTACCGAAACGCCAAGCTCGTTTGACAAAGCATTAAGTGTTAACCGTGGCTCAAGGTAAGGTTTTTTAGTGTCCATAAGTTGTAAAAGGTTTTGATGCAAAATTACCGCATCATCGGCTTTAAGCCCCGACTTACTGTACCCTGCTTGTTTTTTATCGTCAATTATTATTTCAACTGTTTTTATTGTATTGTTTTTGTTATCGACAAAAATACCCTCATGGCGGATACCAAAAAAGCCTATAAAAAATATAAATAAAATAACCTCGCCATAATAAATAAAATCGGGGTTAAATGGTAGTTGTACCCTAAAAATATTTTGTAAAGCCGATAAAATTCCAACCGTTACAAAAACACCTCCAAGGCCTAAAATACAGTATCGCAACCAGTTTAACGATATGCGCTCGTCGAACGAGTAATTTTGGTGTACCTTTTTTTCGTATTTGCCAATTAACAAATACGCAAGTATTGTATATGTAAGCCCCGACACTATAAAAGCTACCAGCGATATATACATAAAAACCATGTAATCGTTTATTTGCCCGCTGTCAACTAATCGTTTTGTGTTTGTATCGTATAAAAAAAAGTATGGCATCATGTAAATATACGATACTATTGCTGGGGCAAAATGCAAAAAGTCTTTTAACCTGAACCGCTGGTCGGTACGCAACGAAAACACAACATATAAAAACAAAAATGGGCCATGCAATAATGGGAATGGGTGGCTAATACCTGTTAGGTGGGGGTATTTATCCCAAAAACCCAAATAATAAATATAATAACTAAAAAGATGGAGGCCAATAAAAAACATCCACGTGCCCAAAATTTTGTCCGACAAGGTTTTACTTTTTTTAGCAAACAACAAAAATTGCAGAAAAAAAGCAATAAAAATACCTATTATAAATAATTGACCCATTGTGCGAATATATAATAACCAAAACACCAAAAAAATGAGGCTTACTGCCTACTACCTTTTCAAAGCTAAAAATTGCTTTACTTAGGTTTACCCGCCCCAATAATTAAAAACAGTAAGGTTTTTGCCTCGCAAAACCGGCTAAAACCTTACTGTCTATTCATGGCCTACACATTGTTAAATGCATACTTTGAGCTATAATTACTCAATTTCCGGTTTATTCAATTGCCGATAACCATTTTTCAACCTCATCTATCTGTAATGCAGGTATATCGAGCTTGTTTTTTTTCCGGTAGCCGTTAAGTTTTTGATGTATTTGGGTAGCTTTTTCGTCTTTAATTTTTGCCATCGAATCGTAACCGGCTTTAATAACATGAGCAGCCCATTCAACAGGCACGCCAATTTTTACTAAATCGGTATCGGCCATAGTTTTTGCTTTTTTCTCGGGTTTCATTTGCGGAAAAAACAAAACATCTTGTATCGATTCGTTCCCGGTCATAAGCATTGTAAGTCGGTCGATACCAATACCCATACCCGAAGTAGGAGGCATGCCATACTCAAGTGCCCGTACAAAGTCGTAATCAATAAACATGGCTTCGTCGTCGCCTTTTTCCGACAAACGTAACTGATCCTGAAACCGTTCAAGCTGGTCGATAGGGTCGTTTAACTCGGTGTAAGCATTACAAAGCTCTTTACCATTAACCATAAGCTCAAAACGCTCGGTTAGCTCGGGGTTATGGCGGTGTTTTTTGCAAAGCGGCGACATCTCAACAGGGTAATCGATAATAAAAGTTGGCTGCACCATGTGTGGTTCACATTTTTCGCCAAATATTTCGTCAATAATTTTGCCTTTGCCAAAAGTTTGGTCAACCTCAATATCAAGTTTTTTGCAAACATCGCGTAAAGCGTTTTCGTCCATTCCCGAAATATCGGTGCCAGTATGTTCTTTAATTGCATCTATCATAGTTAGCCTGCGGAACGGGGCTTTAAAATCAATCTCGTTTTTGCCAACTTTAACTTTTGTTGTACCATGCAACGCCATAGCAATACGCTCGAGCATTTGCTCGGTAAACTCCATCATCCAAAAGTAATCTTTGTAAGCCACGTAAATTTCCATAACAGTAAACTCGGGGTTATGCGTGCGGTCCATGCCTTCGTTACGGAAATCTTTAGCAAACTCGTAAACACCGTTAAAGCCACCAACAATAAGCCGTTTTAAATAAAGTTCGTTGGCAATGCGCAGGTATAATGGCATATTAAGGGCGTTGTGGTGTGTAATAAAAGGCCTTGCCGACGCACCACCGGGTATCGACTGTAAAATTGGGGTTTCAACCTCAAGGTAGCCATTGTCGTTAAACATTTGGCGCATGGTGTTAATAATTTTCGCGCGTTTTATAAATGTATCTTTAACACCCGGGTTAACAACCAAATCAACATAACGTTGCCTGTAACGCTGCTCGGGGTCGGTAAATGCATCGTACAAAACACCATCTTTTTCTTTTACAACCGGTAATACTTTTAACGATTTGCTCAAAAGCTTAAACTCGGTAACATGTACCGAACGTTCGCCCATCTGGGTAACAAATGCATTACCTTTTACACCTATAAAATCGCCAATGTCAAGATGTTTTTTAAACACATCGTTATACATAGTTTTATCGTCGCCAGGGCAAAGTTCGTCGCGGTTAAAATACAGTTGTATGCGGCCATTTTCGTCCATAAGCTCGGCAAACGATGCTTTACCCATTATACGGCGGCCCATTAACCTGCCAGCAAGGCAAACGTTTTGGTAATCGCCCTTTTCGGGATTATAAAGCTCGCGTATGTCGCGTGTTGTAGTGTCAACCGGGTAAGCCTCGGCCGGGTATGGTTCAATTCCTATTTTTCGTAATTCGGTTAACGAGTTACGCCTTATTATCTCTTGCTGTTGTACAAGTATAACCTAAGTTGAGCACTCGAAGCAAAGCTAACAAGCCCTTTACTTAAGTATTAACCCAATGTAGGGTTTGTTGTATTTCATTATCGAAACATAGTGAAATACTTATAAAACCTAAATCGATTGAGCGAATTGCTCAATTTGGGTAAATATCATGCAAAGGTATTATTAATTCAAAAAATTAAAACATGTTATTACCGAATTTTCAAAGTATCAAGAACAGTAATTTAATGCAACATAAATTTATACATTCAATTTTTTTATTGGTATCGAACCCTAATTTTTATAATATTGTAGCTCTTTTTAAGTTATATAAATATCAGTTTTTAATACAATAAAAATTAGTGAAACTTAGTACTGCAACATTCATTTTATTACTGGTGTTTTGTGAAAACATGTTTTCGCAAATAACCCCACTCGACCAAAATACCGACGACCGTATTGATACTACAAATTACATTAATAATATTACCGGTAACGACCCTATTTTTATTTATTACTCGCCCCGTGGCGAATGGACCGAACTTGGCCAGCTTAAAGCATCGGTTAACGGTTTTAATAAATTAAATTTTAGATGGTATATGTTTAATTATGATGCCAACCCTGGTTTTAATATTTTAATACAAAGTAACGACAGTACCGAATTTTCGACATTAGCCAACGTTAACCAGGGCGGTTACAGGGTGCATATTTATAATGCCGATGTTAATATTGACACTAACTTTTATTGCTGGGTATTTTTTAACCGCTTTTCGGTTGGCGATATTAGTGTCGAAAATTCAACCTGCAAAAAAATGACATTAAAAACAAACATAACATTCGACACATTTTTTAAATACCGCGACAGGATCGAACCCGATAAAGAAATTACATACGAGAACAATATCGAGTCGAAAGTTTGGACCGATAACCCCGAATCAGGAACATTAATTCCAGGTACCGAGAACCCCTCGTTCGATGCACCTACTGTCGAAACAAAATACACGCTTACAGTTACCGACAAATTTGGAACAGTACGTTCAAACAGCCGTTCAATTTGGGCAGGCGACGACGATGGCCGTGGAAACTTACACCTTAAAGCTGTTAAAGCCGATTTTGTAGGTATTCGTGGCGAAACCGAATATATCGACAGTATTATTGGCCAAGCCCCGCTTAACGCCGTTTTTCAAAATAAATCGGAGAATGCCGTTGCTTACGAGTGGGTGTTTTATAAACACCCCGACTGGCGACAATCGACAACCGACACGTTATTATATTCATTTAATATCGACGAAATTACCGACTCGCTTACCTTTGTTGACCCACGGCGTAACCAAACCAGCCAACCCGGCCACAATATTTTGCTTAAAGCATATGGTCCTGTTTATACAATTAATAACCAGGAGTTTCAATGTATCGACACTATTTTAAAAGAAGATTTTATTATTGTTGAAAGTACATATTTGCCCTTGTTTGTTAATGTTTTTTCACCCGAATCGCCTTTCAATAACCTTTTTCATTTCGAAAATTTCAGCAACCAGGGTAGTTATAAACCAGCTAAATCGATAAAAGAATTCTCAATAAAAATATATAACCGCTGGGGCGCAAGGGTTTATTATTACGATGGACCTGTTACCGACTGGCAGGGTTGGGACGGTACAAGTTTTTCGGGAGCCGGCAAGGTTCCCTCGGGGGTTTATTATTATGTTGCTCATGTTGTTGGTTACGATGGCCTACCTATTGCCGACGAAAGGATTACTGGTTTTGTACATGTTTTCAGGGGCAATTAATACCTAAGCTAAACGGTTTAAACAAACCAAACAAACGCTTTACTTAGGTATAACCACAATGTAAAGTTTGTTGTGTTTAACTAAAAAAGTATAGCTAAATACTTACAAAATATAAATAGATTGAGCGAAACACTCAATTTGGGTAATAGTTATATTTCTATTTTATGGGCAAATTCAACATCACAACCAGCAATTCCACCACGTATTCCCCAGTTCTCGCGAGGCTGTTCGTTTAAAAAAATAAATATTTGTTCTTTAGGTATTTTTAGTTTATTGTTAACTCTGGCAACTATCTCGGTAAAAAGTTTTCGTTTAGTATCAACCGAACGCCCGGCAATCATGCAAATTTCGACAATATAACGGTATGGGCGTTTCATAAAAAATAAATCGGCATCATGCTCTACAAGCCTTATGTTGCGATCTTCTTCGGGCAAACCTAAAACCTCTTGTATACAGTTCATTACCTCGTGCATTAACTGAATTTGAAAGCCACGTTCAAGTTCTTTTGTTGTTTCAATTTTTATTAAAGGCATAAAATAATTTTATTAATTAGTTATAGTAGGTTCGGCAATTTCGATATGAGTATCGGCAATATTAGGTTCGCCAATTATTTTAAGTAAAAGTTTACCAACAGTAACAACATCGTTTTGACAGTACGACGCAATTTTTCTAAGGTCTCCTTCGTCCCAATAAATTTTTGAAACCATGCTCCCGTCAATCTCGTTTTTTGGCGATGGTATTTTAAATAAAGCAGCTAATAAATCGAGCGATGTATAGTGTTTATAATCGCCAAATTTCCATAACTCAAGTGTATCTAAATGTTTAACCTCCCATGGTTTAAGCCCCGAAAGGTTAAGTATTTTTGGTATTTTAATATCGTTAACCAACATACGCCTCGATATGTAAGGATAATCGAACTCTTTGCCGTTGTGAGCGCAAAGCATATGTTTGTCTTTATTAAAATGATTACTTAACAAAAAAGCAAAACGCTCCAATAGTATTTTCTCGTTATGCCCGTAAAACGATTTGATGCGAAAAATACGATTGCCACCCGACTTAACAATATATCCGGCCGATATACAAATTATTTTTCCAAATTCGGCCCAAATAGCAGCATTGTTATACAGTTCATCGGGGGTTTTATTATCGCGTTTTATTTGATAACTCATTTTTTTTGCCCATAAGTTTTTAAAACGCTCGTCAAGGTCGGAGTAATTTTGTACTTGCGATGCTGTTTCAATATCCAGAAATAAGATATTCTCTTCTTTAATCTTTTCGGGCATCATAATTTCCTTCGTTTTTAAGGTTGGTTAAAATAAGCGTAGTTAAAATATCGATAGCTACATGGTTATGACCACCTTGCGGCACAATAATATCGGCATAACGCATTGTTGGCTCAATAAACTGTAAATGCATTGGCTTTACCGATTTGTGATAACGCTCCAAAACCTTATCAACAGTACGGCCACGTTCAATAATGTCGCGGTTTATAACCCTAATAAGCCTATCGTCGGCATCGGCATGTACAAAAACTTTTACATCAAAAAGCGAGCGCAATTTTGGGTGGCTTAATATTAAAATACCTTCAACAATAACTACATGTTTAGGCTCAATAGTTTGAGTCTCGTCAAACCGGGTGCATGTTAAATAGCTGTATATTGGTTCTTGTACCGCATTTCCCTGCTTTAACTGT
>CAZJCR010000030.1:0-1925 GCA_964544385.1 uncultured Bacteroidales bacterium | reverse complement strand
ATGATCAACTAACAAATCAAATTCAATGGCATCGGGGTGGTCAAAATTAATTTTCTGGCGTTCTTCAATTGGCAAATGGCTGTTATCTTTATAGTACGAATCTTGCGAAACCAATGCTACCTGGTCTTTTGGCAGGCTTTCAATAATACGTTTAACAACTGTTGTCTTACCTGAACCAGTACCACCGGCAATTCCAATAACTAACATATAATAATCGATATTTAAAATTTATAAAAAGGAATTTAAACAAAAATATAATAATTTGGCAACAATATTCTGCAAAAAACAAAAGCAATATACAACTTAATATAGCTATTTTAAAAGTATGTTATAATTTTGCAAATCATAATTATTAACCATAACACTTATTATTAATGACATCTCTATACCCAATAAAATTTAACCCAATATTAAAAGATAAAATTTGGGGAGGTAATAAACTTAAAAAAATACTTAACAAAACACCTGGCAACTTAAAAAATATTGGTGAGAGTTGGGAAATCAGCGGCCTCGAAGGCGAATTATCAATAGTTAGCAACGGATTTTTAAAAGGCAATACTATTCAAGAAATTATTGAAATATACATGGGCGACATTGTTGGCGATAAAGTTTATGAAACTTTTGGCGACCAGTTCCCTTTATTACTGAAATTTATTGATGCCAACGACTACCTGTCAATACAAGTTCACCCCGATAACAATCTTGCAATAAAACGCCATAATTCATACGGAAAAACCGAAATGTGGTACGTAATACAAGCCGACCCTGATGCAAAGCTTATTGCCGGCTTTAATAAACCAATTAATAAACAACAATACATAAACTACCTTAATAACAACAATATACGCGATATTCTTAATTACGAAGATGTTAAAAATGGCGATGTATTTTTTATGCCGGCAGGCCGCATACATGCCACAGGCCCAGGTATTCTATTTGCCGAAATTCAACAAACAAGTGACATTACTTATCGAATTTATGATTGGGATCGCTTGGGCGATAACGGCAAACCACGTCAACTACACACCGATTTAGCCCTTGATGCAATTGATTATACATATCATAAAAAACTTAAAACCGATTATTCCCCCGAAACCGATAAATCGTGCAACATAATTAGCTGCGAGTTTTTTACAACAAACATTATCGATTTAGCCCACAAAACCGAATTCGACTATGTAAAACTCGATTCTTTTGTTGTTTACATGGCTATCAACGGCGATACAAATATTTATTATAACCAAACCGATAAACCAGTTATACTAACAAAAGGCGAAACAATATTGATACCAGCAGTACTAAAACAAATTATTCTCGAACCTATAAACAGCCAATCAAAACTGCTCGAGGTTTATATATCATAAAAAATGGATAATTATTTTACCGACAATATATATAATAAAATCGATTATACTATTTTACCAATTAAACAAGGTGAATATGAAAATTGCAGCTTTACAAATTGTAATTTTTCAGGTGTAAATTTATCTAACATAATTTTTGTTGATTGTAAATTCGACTCCTGCAATTTAAGCCTTGTAACCTTTAACAATACAGCTTTACGCGATATTACATTTACAAATTGTAAAATGCTTGGTCTGCATTTCGAAAACTGTGATAAATTTGGTTTATCAATAAATTTTCAAAACTGCATCCTTAACCATTCCTCTTTTTTCAGAGTTAAGCTCAAAAACACATCAATAATAAATTCAAACCTAACCGAAGTTGATTTTACCGAGTGTGAATTACCAGGTACAATATTTACAGGTAGCGATTTTTTTGGTGCAACCTTTTATAAAACTAATATCGAAAAATGCGACTTCAGACAGGCTGTTAACTATTCAATAAACCCAAACAACAACCAGATAGCAAAATCAAAATTTTCAATGCCCCAAATAACCGGACTATTACACCATTTAAGCATC
>CAZJCR010000029.1:21595-24174 GCA_964544385.1 uncultured Bacteroidales bacterium | reverse complement strand
ACTAACCAAGTGTAGTGAAATACTTACAAAATCTAAATCGATTGAGCGAATCGCTCAATTTGGGTTTAATTGTCACCGGCTATATAATCAAACCAGTCGACACTTACCGAGTTTTTCGATTTTAACCCATTGCTTGTGGTATAAACACCAACAAATGGCCCGGTAAAACCCCACTCGTTCGACGTGCTTACCATCGATGCATCTTGCAAAGGGCCAATTGGCATCATATTATCTTTATTTGACCCGTAAACAAACTGGTAGTCCATTTTATTGGCTTTAAGCCCAAAAACAACCTCGTTACCTTTATAACTTTGCTCGTCAACAATTTTTTCGATACCATTTTTAACGCAAATAAGTTTTACTTTTTTGTTCGATAAAGCTAACCTATACTGGTTTTTGTCGCTGTAAAGTGCAATAAAACCGGCCTCTTCGGTGTCTTTTGTAGTTTTAAAATTTATATTGGCATACGATTCGAAAGTAAAGTGTTGAATACGGCGCATTAATGCCGACGGGTTGGTATTTTGGGTGGTTTTTTGAGGCCTGGTTTGCATAACAAGCATACTGTTTTCAATTTTGTACCAGTTGCTTTGTGGAGTCCTTAGCATGTTCCAGTTTAATGGTAATTGTGGTTGGTCAAAATTACACCTGGTTTTTGTATCGGGCTTAACCGATTGTGGCAGGTCAGGCAACCGTTCGTGTTCGCGTACAACGCCAATACCAGGGTTAAATACCGGCCAGCCATCTTCAAAAATTAACGGTATTAAAAAAGTTTCGCGGCCAAGCATATTTTTACCTTCAAGTTCGCGTATTCCAAGTAAAACGCCCCACCACTCGCCATTCTGCGTTTCAACAATTGAGCAATGCCCAACCGATGTTATGGGATAGTTTTTACCTAAATGCCTGTGGGTTAAAACGGGGTTAATTAGCGATGGCTCATATTTTCCAAAAATTGTTTTACTCTCGAATACTGTAATAGCATGATGAATACTGGTTCCGCCTTCGGCTATCATAAGCATATAGCGTCCGTTAATTTTGTACAGGTGCGGTCCCTCGCCCCAAACGGCGTTTGTAGCATGGCCAAAAGTCATTTGGTGTTTAGAGCCAACAAGCTTACCAGTTTTAAGGTCAATCTCGCTAATAAAAGCGCCGTTTTGCCCTTCCCACTCGCGTGTACCATTCAGGTTTCCGCCGCCAACATAGTACGATTTTCCGTCGTTGTCCCAAAACAACGACGGGTCAATACCCGGGGCATCGGTAACCCAAATTGGGTCGCTCCAGGGACCGGCAGGGTTGGTTGCTGTTACAAAAAAATTGTTGTTACAATAAACACATGTTGTTATCATGTAAAAAAGGCTGTCGTGATAATGTATGTTGGGGGCAAAAATTCCTTGCGATGCTTTAAGGCTGTCGGGCAGGTTAAGTTGCGACGGGCGGTTTAAAACATTGCCAATTTGTTGCCAGTTAACTAAATCGGTACTATGGAAAATAGGCACGCCCGGATAATACTCGAAAGTTGAGTGTACCATGTAATAATCGGTACCAACGCGGCATATACTTGGGTCGGGATAAAAACCTGGCTGTATTGGGTTTTTAAAGGTTTTGGTTTGAGCATTTAAGGTGTTTGTTGTAACTAAAAGTAACAGAGCCATTAATAGCAATTGTGGTTTAAACTGTGTTTTCATTAATAAATAGTGTTAAAATTTTTACTAAAATACAATAAGCTACAAAAATGATAGTGGAAAATTCAGTAATAAAACCAAAATTGTTCAATTTAACCAATCAATTTAGCATTTGTAAACATTACTTTGCTTTGTGAGTAAAACCATAAATCAGGGTTAAACCTAAGTAATACATATTGCCAGTTTTGTTAAACTGCTCAACTGGGATAAAAGCTAAATGTATTTTTATCTCAAAATAGTCACAAAATTCCTATCGGGCTAAACAATAGTATTTATGGGTTAATACAAAAAAATAAAGCTGCCTGGCATTTGCTAAGCAGCTTTATAAAATATTTTAATAATATCCAAATTGAGTAATTCGCTCAATTAGTTTCGAGTTTACAAGTATATCACTATACTTTGTTATTGTAAAACTTACATACCCGACGAAATTACTAAGTTGTAAATATCTTCGTAATATTTATTTAGCTGTGTACTAAGTTCGGTTTGCTTATAATTGCGCGCTAACTCGTTAAGCCATTGTACGGTAGTAAATGCAAGTTGTTTATCGTACTCGGCCACGTTACCAAATTTTTTCGAAATATTAACAAAATATTCCATATCGTCGACAGCTGTTTTTGCCATATCGAGTGCTATTTGCGTGCCTTTTTCTTCCATTCCGGCGGCAAAAAATGCTTCAATAAACTCGTTGTCAAAATACTCGAGGTTCAGTTTTTCTAATGGTAAAATATCGAGGCAACGTAGCATTACCTGTTGGGCCGAGTCTAATTTACCCTCGGTGGCCAGGGTTTTTGCCAAAAGGCCAAAATTGTTCCTAACCCGCACAATACGTATGGTTCGGCGAATATTTTCGTCTAAATATACTTTTGGGTCGCCCATGTTGCCCCATCGGAATTTGTT
>CAZJCR010000029.1:7684-21585 GCA_964544385.1 uncultured Bacteroidales bacterium | reverse complement strand
TGCCTTCTTCGGTCAGGGCTTCGATCAGTTGATTGAAGTAGAGCCTGAACGTGGAGATCATCCGTCGGCCGGTTTCGTCGAGGTAGATGTCCGGATTTTCTTCCAGTCCGCCCCAGCGGAATTTGTTCATCAGGTTGTTGTAAAGTATGTCGGAATCAACATGGCCAACTGTTTTGTAATCGAATTTAGTATTGATTGGAACAAAGCGCGATGCAAAGCCTTCAACCTGAAAGTAGTCGCGTAAATTTATTTCGTTACCACCTACCGATACAAAATAAATAGGCCTTTCCCAGTTTGCCGATGCCAAAAGGTCGAGTATCATAAGGTCGTTTTTCATTATGTAGTTGGCATTAATGTTCCAACTTATTTCATCAACAATTTTGTCGGCAAATCGTGGGTTTACCACACCTTTTTCAATTACTTTATTTTTATCGACAGTAATTTTAAAAGCTTTTGTTGGAAAATAGTCGGTTTTTTCGCCCATGTTAGTTTGTAGCTTGGTACGGTCGTCGTCGCTGCCAACAAATTCAATAACATCTTTAAGTTCAACATGTTCTTTCATGCGTTCGTAAACAGGTACCTGGTCGCGTTTACCTAATATATACTGGTTTTTATTGTAGCTAAAAGGTACAGGTTCCGATTCGTAATACTTCATTTTCATTTGGTCAATGTACCAGTCGGTAATAAGGTAAGGCAGGCATATTACCCTAACGTCGGTACGTACGCCTTCAACTTCCTGTATGTACCAAAGCGGGAAAGTGTCGTTATCGCCATTGGTAAAAATTACGCCATTTGGGGCTACCGAGTTAAGATAGTTATATGCAAAGTCGCGCGCAATATAACGGCCTGAGCGGTCGTGGTCGTCCCAGTTTTCGGCGGCCATTAAAGCCGGTATAAACAAAGTAACAACGGTAGCAGTAACAGCACCGGGTACTTCGTTCAAATATTTTTTTATTGCGTTATAAATACCCAAAACACCAAGGCCTATCCATATGCAATAGGCGTAAAACGAACCGGCATAAGCGTAGTCGCGTTCGCGTGGTTGGTGTGGGTATTGGTTTAGATAAACCACAATTGCTAAACCTGTTAAAACAAACAGCGACATTACAATCCAAAAATCGCGTTTGTTTTTGCTTAAATGAAAAAACAACCCAATAAGGCCAAGAAAGAAAGGTAGCATGTAATATTTATTATTGGCGCGGTTGTTGGCATACCCCGATGGTAAATTATCCTGAGGGCCTAAGCGTGCCTCGTCGATAAAGTTGATGCCGGTAACCCAGTTGCCGTTTAAAACACCGCCGTGGCCTTGTATATCGTTTTGGCGGCCGCTAAAGTTCCACATAAAATATCGCATGTACATGTGGCCTATTTGGTAACGGAAAAAGAATTTCAGGTTTTCGCTAAATGTTGGTTTTACAATGGTTTCCATTTGTCCCTGGTTGTTCATAACCTTAACTTTTCGGCCTTTTATGTTTGCCCACATTTTGTAATCGTCAATATGTTCGGGTTTTGAACTGTACATGCGCGGGAAAAATGTAGTCATGGCTTTGTTATAGTTATAACTAATTTTTGGTTCGCCTTTTACATATTTGCCATTTTCACGCATCCAGGTGTTGCGTCCAATTTTGTATGGGTCGCTAAGGTTAACCGGGGCGTTATAATATGGGCCGGTAATTAATGGTGTTTGCCCGTATTGCTCGCGGTTAAGATACCCTAACAACGAAAAAGCGTCTTCGGGGTTATTTTGGTCGATAGGTGGTGTTGCCAGCGAACGCACAACAATAATGGCGTACGACGAGTATCCTATCATAATAACAGCAAAGGCTGTAACAATTGCATTTAAAACGGGCATCATTTTTTTGCGCGTATAATAAATTAGCCATGCCAGTAAAGCAAATGCTGCTATAACAAAAAACAGCTCGCCAATATTAAACGGAAGACCAAAAACGTTAACAAACAATAAGTCGAATAAAAATGCAAGTTTAACAACTCCCGGAACAACTCCCCACATTATAAATGCAAGCATAATGCCCGATAATAGTAGCGACAAAATAACGCCTTTTGTTGTTGGGGTATATTTACGAAAGTAATAAACCAGCACAATTGCAGGTATTGCAAGCAGGTTAAGTAAGTGTACGCCTATTGACAGGCCAACAACGTAAGCTATTAATATAATCCATCGGTCGGCGTTTTTTTCGTCGGCAATGTTTTCCCATTTTAGTATTGCCCAAAATACAATGGCAGTTATAAGCGACGAGGTTGCGTAAACTTCGCCCTCGACAGCCGAGAACCAAAAGGTGTCGGAAAAGGTGTAAGCAAGGCTGCCTACAAGGCCACTGCCAATTATGGCAATTGTTTGCCCAAGGGTATAGTTGCCATTAGCAGTACCAATAACTTTTTTCGACAGGTGGGTAATGGTCCAAAACAAGAACAATATGGTAAACGCGCTTGCCAACGCCGACATTATGTTTACCATCATGGCAACATTTTGTACATTACCGCCGGCAAAAAGACTAAAAAACCTTGTTAAAAGCATGAAAACCGGGGCACCTGGGGGGTGGCCAACCTCGAGTTTGTAGCCTGTTGCTATAAATTCGCCACAATCCCAAAAACTGGCGGTAGGTTCAATTGTGCTTATGTACACAAAGGCCGATATGGCAAATGTAATCCATCCAAAAAGGATATTGAGCTTTTGGTATTTCATTATTTGTAATTATATGTTAAACAATGTATTTGTTGTAATTTGTTTATAATTTGTTGTTTACGTGTTGTTCAATGCTGTTTTTTAAGGGTAATATACCCTTAATAACTGTTATTCATTGTTTTTTATTATCATGTAAATGTTTTTTATCTTAATTAGCCCTGTAGCTAAAGCCCAAGCACAGCTAAGTATTGTCATTATACTAAGTTGTATTAGCCAGTTTAATGGTATTTTGTTAACAGCAAAGCCAATTAAAATAACTCCGGCTGCAAATATCAGTAATAAAATTAATAGTTTATAATTAAAGTTAAGTTTAAAAACTTTTATGGCTAAAAATATTTGTATTAAGGCTGTGGCCGATTGTGTTATAAAACTGGCAGTGGCCGAACCCAATGCCTGGTATCGTGGTATTAATATAAGGTTTAAGGCAATGTTAATTGTCATTCCGCATAATGCCATAATGTTAAGTTGTTTTAAGTTGCCGTTGGCTGTTAGTAAGGTGCCAAATATATATGATACCGACACCGATACAAAACCAAGCATTAATATTGCAAATATGTTTGCCGAGTCGGTAACGTGGCTGTGGTAAAGTAGTTCCATAATTTGACTGCGGAAAAAAAAGCAAACTAACGAAACTATTATTGCAGGTACAATTATTAGTGTAAACGATAGTTTTGTTAACTGGCCTATTGGCTCGTTTGTTTTTAACATTTTTGCAAACATTGGTAGTAACAAGCCTGCAAATAAAATTGCAAACATCGAGGCGGCATCTAAAATACGAAAAGCCTGGGCGTATATGCCTGCCTGTAAGTTCCCGTCGGGTAATAACCGCTCTAACATTATTGAGTCAACACGGTTATAAAATGCCATTAACAGTGTAAGTAGGGCGTACGGAAAACTTTGTTTTAATATGGCATACGAAAAACCGGTATCGAACCTTAGTTTTATTTTACCGCTATGCCATAAAACCACAAAAAACGCAATTACCGACGTAATGCCATATGCCGCGGTTTGCGCGTAAACAAACCATTGTATTTTAAATTGTACGTGGGTTATGTGCCCCCATAATAATATTCCGCAAATAAATATCATTAAAAAGCGGTCGAGCACCGATATTATACTGTCGGTTTTAAATAGCTGCAAACCAGCAATATTCGACCGCAAATACAATATAAACGACAATAAAAACTGGTTAAATGTTAAAATAACAAGTAGTTTTATTTGTTCAAAACTATAGTCCGATAGTATTGCAACGCCCATGCATATTAAAAAATACATTACGCCAAGCAATACTCTTAATATTATCAGGTTCGAAAAATGTTTGTTTAGCAATTGAGAGTTTTGGGCAATATTGCGGTTATTAAAATTTGTTATGCCCATGTCGAGCAAAATATTCAGTATTAACGAAAAATTTAACAAAACAAAATAAAAACCATATGCCTCGGCTCCAACTACATTTTGTACCGTGCGGTCGATACCAAATATCCAAAATGGCTTAACTAAAAGGTTAAGGAATATTACAAGGGCTAAATTGGTTACAAATTTCTTTCTCAAATTATATGTTTTATAAAAAAGTACCAAAAATAATATTTATAATCGATATAAGTTTTTTGGATGCATGTTTTTAAATATCAAAGCTAACATTAAACCTTTAAGTGCCTGCCATGTTTACTTAAATGGTATTGGCAAATTAAATTATTAACGGTTGAGCGAATTGCTCAATTTTGGTTATACTTAACAGGCAACTATTGTTCAACATGTTTCGTCATACTTGCCAATTGTTCCAAAGTTGATAATTTTATTAACATGAAACATGCATTATAAGTAAATTTATCGAGCACGAAAATCATTATCATTACTAAAAAAACTATTAAGTTGCATATATTCAAATGTTTAATTAAAATTTATTGTTGTGAAAAAACTATTGTATTTAATAGTAATTGCAGCGTTTGCATTACTTAGCTCGTGTAACGAAAATGAGAAAACCGACGATGTTTTTTCGACTAAAACACCCGAACAAAAAAAAGCCGACCTTGAGCAAAGTGGCCTTAACATGGTTAACGAACTTAAAAAAATTGAAACCGAACCTGCTTATGAAGCAAACAGTGCCTTTGCATCGTTTTTAACAACATCGGGGTTTTTTAAAAACAAGTTTAAAACAAACACCCCCCAAAACCAAATTGGTTTTGTTGCTGTTTACGCTTTACGCGATTATAAAACTAAAGGTCCCGAAAGCGTTTTTAAAAATTTAAAAACAGCTATTATGGAAGAACCCGAAACGCTCGAAGATGAATTTAACGAGCTCGTGGGAATTTATAACTGGGATATTGATACAAAAGACTGGGTTTATACAAAAACCGGCGATAAAATTATATTCAACTTCCCGTCAACCGACGATGGCACAATTAACAACGCGTCGTATTCAATTTTTTACCAAAGTTATTTTATCGATTTTGATGACCAAAAAATTGAATACCCTAAAAACCTATCGTCAAGCTTAGTTGTTGACAATACAACAATACAATCGTTAACATTCGAGTCGCAGGTTGACAACAATAATATACCATCAAACCTTTCGTTAACTTTAACTTTAGGTAGTTTCTCTTTCAATGTTCAGGCTACTAACAACTTTTCAACGTTCGAGGGCCAATATTCATTAACTAATGATGAAAACGTACTTGTAAAAATTATAGTTGGGGCACAAGGTAAATGGGATTTTGATTATGCCGAACAAAAATACGAAAACGAAGAAATTACCGATATTGTTGAAACAGCTAATGTTTACGCACAATTTATTGATATTAAACTTGTAGGCAATGCCGACATTAATGCTATGGACTATAAAATTAACGAGTTAATGAACCGCGATATCGATAATATTGATGAGGAAGAAGCCGCATTTAAAGAGCTTGTCGAAATTGTTAATAAAAACACAACATTAAGCGTGCGTTATGTGTCGACAAACCAGATTATTGCAAAAGTAATACTCGATTATACTATTGAAACCGACGAGTGGGACAATACACAATGGGTGCAACCACAATTGTTCATGGTATTTGACGAAGACGGATCAAAGCAAAGTTTGGAATACTATTTTGAAACAGGTTTCGAAGATTTTATTAACGAAGTTGAAAACTGGATAGACGAATTAAGGGTTCGTTACGGCGAAATTTTATAAAGTATTTTTATTACCTAAGTTGTGTGGCTCAAACAAACTAACCAACCGCTTAACTTAGGTATCAGTTAAACAATTGTTGTAAAAAAAGGGTTGCCTGGCAAAGTAAGGCAACCCTTTAATTTTTTATTTATCGTGCAAACAAAAGTTCGCGATATTTTGGCAATGGCCATATTTCATTGTCAACAACCATCTCTAAATGGTCAATATGGTAACGTATCTCGCCTAAATAAGGTTTAACCTCTTCGGAGTAAAGGCGGGCTTTTTCGTAAACATCTTTAACAGCATTAGCTTTTTTGCGTGCGTCAATCATGTTTTTTGTTTTAATCTTAATTAAAGCAATACGCCCCGATATTTCTTTTATAGTTTGCAGTTGTATACCGGCAATCTGTTCAAAGTCTTTACTGTCGAGCACCTGTTTTAAACCGGTAACATTTTCGATTAACTGGTTTTGATATTTATATACCGTTGGTATAATGTGGTTGTTCGATAAATCGCCCAACACTCTCGATTCAATTTGAAGTTTTTTAGTGTACTCTTCGAGCATAATTTCTAAACGTGCCTCCATTTCGCGTTTAGTAAAAATATTATACTTAGTACACAAATCTAAAGTTTTTTGCGAAGTTAAAAGCTTAAGTGCCTCAACAGTACTTTTAATGTTTAATAAGCCTCGTTTTTCGGCCTCGGTAGCCCATTCTTCGCCGTAACCGTTACCTTCAAACAATATAGCTTTCGACGAAATAATAAGCTCTTTTAAAACCTGGAAAATAGCTTCATCTTTTTTCACACCTGCATCAATACGTTTGTCAACATCGGCTTTAAACATTTTAAGCTGGTTTGCTACCGCAATGTTTAAATATGTCATGGGGGCCGCGCAGTTAGCGTTTGAGCCAACAGCCCTAAACTCGAACCTGTTGCCGGTAAAAGCAAATGGCGATGTGCGGTTACGGTCGGTATTGTCGAGCAGTAACTCGGGTATCCGGCCAATGTCGAGCTTAATCTCGGTTTTTTCGTCGGGGGTCATTTTTTTGTCCGACACCCGTTCAACAATCTCGTTAAGTATACTGGTTAAGTAGCTGCCAATAAAAACCGACATAATTGCCGGTGGGGCCTCGCCCGCACCCAAACGGTGTTCGTTGCCTGCACTGGCAATGCTGGCGCGTAAAAGGTCGGCGTTTTCGTGTACAGCTTTTATGGTGTTTACCAAAAATGTTAAAAATTGTATGTTCGATTTAGGGTTTTTGCCCGGCGACAATAAATTAACACCGGTATTGGTAGCTAAACTCCAGTTGTTGTGTTTGCCCGAGCCATTTACGCCTTTGTATGGTTTTTCGTGGAACAAAACTTTAAAATTATGCCTTCGCGATACTTTTTTCATTAAATCCATCAAAAGCATATTGTGGTCAACAGCAAGGTTAGCCTCTTCGTAAACCGGGGCACACTCGAACTGGTTAGGGGCAACCTCGTTGTGGCGGGTTTTAATTGGAATGCCAAGTTTATAGGCCTCGTATTCAAAGTCGCGCATAAAAGCATTAACACGGCTGGGTATTGTTCCAAAGTAGTGGTCTTCAAGTTGCTGGTCTTTTGCCGATGCATGGCCTAAAAGCGTACGGCCGGTAAGCATAAGGTCGGGGCGAGCCATAAATAATGCAGAATCGACTAAAAAATACTCCTGCTCCCAGCCTAAGGTTTGGTAAACTTTTGTAACATTTTTGTCAAAATATTGGCAAACATCGGTTGCAGCTTCGTTAATTAAGCTAATCGATTTTAGCAGCGGGGTTTTATAGTCAAGAGCCTCGCCGGTGTACGATACAAAAATTGTGGGTATACAAAGTGCGTTTTCGAAAATAAAGGCCGGCGATGTTGGATCCCAGGCGGTATAGCCACGGGCTTCGAAAGTATTACGTAAACCACCGCTGGGGAAACTCGACGCGTCGGGCTCTTGTTGCACAAGTTTGTCGCCTTCAAAATTCTCAATTACACCGTCTGACGATGGCTCAAAAAATGCATCGTGTTTTTCGGCTGTTGAGCCTGTAAGCGGGTGAAACCAGTGAGTGTAATGTGTTACTCCTTTGTCAGTTGCCCAGGCTTTCATGCCCGATGCTACCTGGTCGGCTACGCGTCGCGATATTCGCGTACCGTTTTCAATAGCATCTATTACGCTCGAATATGCTTCGCGCGACAGGTAAACTTTCATTTTGTGTTGGTCGAACACATTCTCACCGAAATATTCCGATGTTTTTTTTGCCGGGGCTTCAACTACTTTAGCTTGCCGCGACATTAATTCTTCGAGTGCCTTAAAACGAATTGTTGCCATATTTTTGTTTTGGTTATTTTATGCAAAACTAAATCATTTTTTTTATACCCTATTAATTTGCATTGTTAATATTAAAATTTATTAAAAAATTAAGGGTTTTGCTTAAAAATATTAGGGTACATATGTAAATTAATTGTTTATTTTTTGTTTTAAAACAGTTTACTGTTGTTTTAAACTTATAATAATGGTTAAATAATAACTATTGGCCTTTTTGTTAACTAAACATTTTAATATGTTTACTGTTAACCTATAATAAAAATATGGGGGTGTTTTTAATCGCAAGTTATTTATGTTTTGTAATCGCATGTCAGTTTTTAATTTTGATTATAAACAATTGTAAATTGCAGGTATCATAAAAAAGTAACAATATATCATTATCAAAAAGTAACAATATGAAAAGAGTATTATTTTTTAGCTCGCTACTTATTAGTACATTATTATTTGGGCAAACACAGCAATCAACTGTAGCTAACGAAGGAACAAAAAATACCGACGAAAAAGTTGTTAAGCTTTATGGCTTTGTGCGTTTCGATGCTTATTACGACACTTACGAGTCAACAGCATCGCGCGACGAGCTGCTTTATTTGTATCCAAAAAAAGCAGTTTTTGATGTAAACGGTAACGATATAAATAAATCGTCAACGTTAGGTATGGCATCGTTTGTTTCGGCTTTTGGGATAAAAGTAAATGGCCCCGAAGTTTGGGGAGCAAAAACATCGAGCCTTTTAGAAACCGACTTTTATGCAACTGCCGATTCTTATGTGCAACTGCTTAGGTTGCGCCACGCGTATGTAAAACTCGATTGGGGAAAGTTTAACCTTTTAATAGGTCAGGCATCGCACCCAATGCAAGTTGCAAAATGCATGCCCAGTACTGTTACTTATGCTATTGCCGTGCCATTTAGCGTTCTTAACAGGTCGCCACAAATTAGTGCAACCTTTTTACCTGTCGATGGTTTGTCGATACAAGCCTCTGCTTTAATTCACGGTTACCACAAAACCCCGGGCGATGTTAATGCCCAGCGTAATTCGGGTTTGCCCGATATGCAATTACAGGGAATATATTCGGTTAATAACATGTTTGTAGGGTTTACCACAGGAATTAAATTTTTAAAACCCCGGTTAGTAACAACGTTAAATAATAAAACCGACAAAAAAATAAGTAGTTATAATTTACAGGGTTTTGCTGGTTATGCTAACAAAAACCTAAGCGTAAAAGTTATGGGCATTTTGGGCGAAAACCTTACACATCTTACAATGATTGGCGGTTACGGGGCAGCTCAGGACCCGGTACTTACCGACGATTATGATTACTCGAATATGCGTACATATTCGTACTGGACTGATATTACATTTTTAGATAACCCAAAAATTGGGATTTTTGCAGGTATTACTGGTAATATGGGCGCAACAGGAAAATATTACCCTATTAGCGGATACTCGCGTGTCGATAATATGGAACATACTTACCGCTTGTCGCCTCGGGTAACTTACAAAATAAAAAACCTCGATTTGGGTTTTGAATACCTTTATGCCGCTGCAGTTTACGGAAAAACATTCGACGAACATTACAAAGCTATCGATGTTTTTGATGCTACTGTTAACCATAGGTTGGTGGCAATGTTAAAGTATACTTTTTAATTCAGTTGTTATTGAAAAAACTTAGCATGAATAATTTTACAAAAAAACTACAATACAAGCTAAATTTATGAAGCTTATATTGCCAATAGTAACAGTTATACTTGTTATATTGGGCATAATAATTTACCAGGAGAGCTCGCGTAGCCAGCTCGAAATTACTGAAGAACTTAGTTCGCAAATAGTAAAATCGAAAAGCGAGGAAATTGGAAACCAGCTAAACTCAATGGTTTTAGAACTTGAACGTATTGCCGAACGGCAAGATGTAAAGAGCATGGAGTGGGGGCAAATGTCGGAAGGCTTGTACAATATATTTACAAAACGTAAATCGTTGTACGGGCTGCTGTTTGTTGTTTACCCCGATGGTTCGTACTATACTGCCGAACGCGGAAAGGCAGCGCAAAACCTAATTGAACGCGATTATGTTGTCGATATTTATTATAACGGTAAAAGCCATACCTTTAACGATCCAAGTTTATCGAAATCGACTGGCGAAAAAAAATTTAACGTTGCAGTGCCTATTAAAAACAACAATAACATTGTTGGCTGTTTAGCAGTTAATGTATATTTAAATACCTTATCGGATATTGCCGGTAATATTAAAATTGGTGAACATGGCTTTGGCTTTATTGTCGATAGTAAAGGCTACATAATGGCTCACCCCGAGGCAAAATACCATATGGAACTTAACCTCGAAAAATCGGACACCGCCGGCTTTATAGGTTTAGATGCTGTTGGCCGCGACATGAAAGCAGGCGTTTCGGGTACTAAATATATTACAAACCCCGACAATACCGAAAGTTTAATTATTTATCAGCCTATTGTAGGCTCGCCAGGCTGGTCAATGGGAGTGTCGGTACCTAAAGCGCAAATTTATAAAGCAGTAAACAGTTTTTTATTAAAGCTAATTGTTTTGTTTGGTTTTACACTGCTTGTGCTAATTGTTATTATTTTTTACAATACACGTAAAGTAATTACAAAGCCACTTGTAAAACTCGAAGAGGCTATTAGCGGTATTGCCGATGGCGACCTTAAAGCCGATGTTAAATTTGAAAGCAACGACGAAATTGGTGTAATGGCACAACGGCTGCAAAATATGAAAGAAAAGTTGGCCGAGATAGTTGAGAATATTATATCGAACACCGACCAGTTAGTAAACGCGAGTTCGCAATTAACAAACGCGGCGCAACAAATATCCGAAGGAGCTAACGAGCAGGCTGCCAGTCTCGAGGAAATTTCGTCGACAATGGAAGAAATTTCGTCGAACATTGAGCAAAATACTCACAACGCTCAGCAAACCGAAGTTGTATCGACCGAGGCATCGAACCAGGTTGTTGTTTTTTCGGAAAAGTCGAAGGAGTTAGTAAACTCGAACAAAAAAATTGCCGAAAAAATTATAGTAATTAATGACATAGCTTTTCAAACAAACATACTTGCCCTTAACGCGGCCGTTGAGGCTGCCCGTGCGGGCGAGCATGGTAAAGGTTTTGCGGTTGTGGCTGCCGAGGTGCGTAAACTTGCCGAAAAAAGTAAACTTGCCGCCGACGAAATTATATCGATAACAAAACTTGGCTTGTCGGCTGCTCAAGATGCCGAAAAGGTTATGGAAACCACAATACCAAAAATACAAAACACATCGAGCCTGATACAGGAAATTACCAGTGCCAGTATTGAACAAAATAACGGCACGCAGCAAGTTAACATGGCTGTACAACAGCTTAATAGTGTTACAGCAACTAATGTTCAAAACAGCGAGGTGCTTGCTAGTAGCGCCCGTCAGCTCGAGGGGCAAGCTGAAAGCTTGAAAGATTTGGTGTCGTATTTTAAAATATAACCTGTTAATTATAGAAATTAAAACAGGAGCCTCAATATTTTTGGGCTCCTGTTTTTTATTAATACTACCTGCGTAGTTTTCAAAATATTAAATTCATTTTTGATTTATTATTTTTACTCTTTGCTGCTACCTTTAAATTGGTGGTTTTTATCGCTAAATAAAATATTAAAAGTTGTAAGGCTGCCGTAAGCCCGGGTTATATACTGTTGCATGTTAACTTTGTCCTCGTCGGTAAGCTTAGGGTGGCTGTTAATGTTTTGCTCTAAAACACGCAAGCGGTCGCGAACCATAACTATCTTGTGAAAAAAAGTCTCTAAAGGAACATCTTTGCTTTGCAGCGATTCGTTTGCCGGTACCAGCACCATTTTGCCACCTTGCCAGCGTTCGCCAAGAGGTACAATTTCGTTTACCATATCATGTTTTTCGAGCAAAAATTCGAACAATTCTTTAATATCGTTAAGGTTCAGGGCATTTTGACGTGGTTGGTTGTCGGGTTTCGACACAACAGTAAGCTGGTCGTTGTTTTTGTTTATAGTAACCTTACCACCATGGGCAAAGTAAATGTCGTAGCTTGTTAAATTTACTTTACCAACCACACCATCGCCATAGCGGTCGTGTTGTACTAGTGTGCCAATTGCTAATTCGTCCATAGTTATAATTTTTAAGTTGTAATTGTTTATCCAAAACTAATAAAACACTTTTTTATTGATGGACATTTTATGTTACTTAGCAAAAAAAAATAAATGACAGTTTATAAAAATACAGGCCTTGTTATTGAAGGCGGAGGTTTTAGGGCAATATTTGTTGCTGCTGTTTTAGAGGTATTGCAACAACAAGACATTTTTTTTAGTTATACCGTGGGAGTTTCGGCCGGAGCAGCTTACGGTGCATCGTACATTACAAAGCAACAAGGGCGAAACCTGCAAACTAACTATTTAATTAATAATCCCGACTATTGCGGAGTAAAACACTTATTAAAAAACGGTAACTATTTTAACTGGGAGTATATTTACAAAACTATACCAACAGGTATTATCCCGCTAAAATACGACACATTAAAGTTGTCGGAAACAAAATTTGAGGTTGCAGTTACAAATTGCCAAACCGGTACACCGTTTTATTTTAACGCTAATACAAACAATAGCGATATCTTACGCGATTTACTTACAGCAACATCGTCGTTACCATTTATTGCAAAGCCAAAGAATATAAACAGCAATATTTATTTTGATGGTGGACTTGCCGATGCAATTCCGGTAAAACACGCGCTACAACAAAACAATAGCCGCGTTGTAATTATTTTAACAAGGCCTTTTGGTTACATTAAAAAAGCATCGAAAAGTAAATTGTTTTTTAGCTTATTTTATTCAAAGTACCCTAAACTTGTTGATGCAATTAGTAACCGCGAAAAAAACTATAATGCCTGCTTACAATATATTTGCGAGCTCGAAAAACAGGGTAAAGCATTTGTTATACGCCCCAACAGCCCTATACCAATTGGCCGGTTACAAAACAACCCTACGGTTTTGGCTAATTACTATAATAATACTGTAATAAATATTAAACCGGTAATTGATGATTTAAAAAACTGGCTCGCGAAATAATAATATGGCAATTACCAAAATTGAGCGGTTAGCTCAATTTATTTTATAATTATTTCACTACACATGGTTAGTGAAACATAAAAAACGCTAAATAGGGGTTATACCTGTATAAAGCACTTTTTGGTTTTGCTTTAATCACTTAATCAAAAAAAAAATAGATATTTTTTAACAATAAAAATTTAAACTGCTTTATTATTTAGTTAAAAACGTTAGGTATAAATATTTAGCAATATTTTTAATTAAATAACTATGTAATAAATATATACAATATTGTTTAGCGATTATTTGTTTGTAAAACTTACAGCTTTTTAAAGTAACTACAAGAAATAAATTTAAAAGGCTTTGCTTTGAATTATTTTATAAACAAAAAAAATGTATTACAAATTGTAAATTATTATAGTAACTATAGTAACAAATTGTTTTTAAAAGTAAAACTTAATTTACAATTTGTTGTTAATTAAACAATTTGCTTATTTGTAATTATAAAAATTAATTATTCCTTTGTCAATATATAGAGTAACAATCATTGAAGTACAAAAAGTAAAAACAAGTTTTCATTATAAAGCTTTACAAGCAACTACATAATTAATAAAACTTGCAAAGTTGAATAACTTACAAAGTAATATAAATGAA
>CAZJCR010000029.1:0-7584 GCA_964544385.1 uncultured Bacteroidales bacterium | reverse complement strand
CCGGTAGCTTTGGTTGTATTTTTTGCATCAATGTTTTGCGCCATAGTTGCTTTTGCTGTAAGCGAGTTAGGTTTTAAATCGTTGTATTGGGCCATACCTTTGTCGTTGTTTGCCTTGGTTGCCAGCAATGCCGTGTTTAAAAAAATGATACAAAAACCAATTAAAAAACTTACAAAAAACATTAACAGTATAGCCTTAGGAGTGCTAAATTTTGAAGTTGACAAAAACACTATCGATAAAAAAAACGAATTAGGCGAATTAGCGCGCTCGCTCGATATAACATTAAAAGGTTTGCATAATACTGCCGATTTTGCCAAAACAATTGCCAAAGGTAAATTCGATTTTAATTATGAGCTTTTAAGTGCCGACGACGAAATTGGCAACGCGCTTATTAATATGCGTAAAAGCTTGATTATTGCCGCCGAACAAGAGCAAAAACGAAAAGAAGAGGAAGAAAAAAACAAGTTTATTACAACCGGGGTTGCACGTTTTAGCGATATTATGCGGTTACACTCCGACAATATCGACAAACTTAGCAACGTATTGTTAAGCAATTTGGTTGATTATATTGATGCGGTGCAAGGTGCATTGTTTGTAATTAACGACGAAAACCAAGACGACATTAGTTATGATATGTCGGGGGCGGTTGCCTACAGCAGGCCAAAAAATATGAAAGTAAGTTTTAAAATTGGTGAAGGCCTTGTTGGTCGCTGTGCTTTTGAGCGTAAAACTATTTACATGACCGAAGTTCCAAATAATTATGTAACTATAACATCGGGGCTTGGTACCGCAAATCCTACATGTATTTTATTAGTTCCGGCCATTATCGACGAAACTGTTTATGGCATAATTGAACTGGCATCGTTTAACAAGCTCGACGATTATAAAATTAAACTTATCGAAAAACTTAGCGACAACATTGCTGCAGCTTTTGCAAGTACACGCAACCACGAACGTACTGTTAAACTACTAAACGATTCGCAAAAATATGCCGAAGAGGTTGCCGCTCAAGAAGAGGAGCTGCGCCAAAATATTGAAGAATTACAAGCCACGCAAGAGGAGATGCGCCGCAAAGAAGATTTGTTCCGCGAGATGCAAATAAAATTTGACCGTCAGGAGCAAATATTGCGCGAACAAAACGAGCATGTTGATAGTAATGTAGAACTTAATTAAACCAGCTCGAAATATTTTAGAAGAGGAAGGTTTTATAACAGCTTACCGGGTTACTTTACTTGAACATAGTTGTTTTTAAAGGCTACATTAAAACCTCGTTTTGTAATTAAGTGTTTTTGTAAAACTTAATTATTGTTTGCTATAACCTGAAATCAGCAGGCATATTTTTCTAACCACAGAGAGCACAGAGTTCACAGAGAAAAACAACACTGTTTTAAATGAGTCAAACCCAAATTGAGCGAATTGCTCAATCGATTTAGATTTTGTAAGTATTTCACTACACTTCGTTGGTGAAACACAACAAACTCTACATCGGGGTTATATCTAAGTAAAGCATTTGTTCGCATAGCTCCAACCGCTCAACTTAGGTTATAATCTAAAATGTTATCATATTTATTTAGTTGTTTACAAGTAATTTATATAATTAATTGTTATCAGTTTCATCATCAAATGTTTGGTCAAGTACTTTGGTGCTTTCGGTTAAAGGTAACCCTTCAACATTTTTTAGTTTCGAGAGCATAATTTTTGTACGTGTGCCAACTAAATTATCTAATTCGACATTAGCCTCGCTAATTTTTTTTTGAGCTTTTTGTAATACCCCGCCAAATTTGCCAAACTCGGTTTTTACCGCTCCCAAAATTTGCCAAACCTCGCTGCTGCGTTTTTGTATAGCAAGGGTTTTAAAACCCATTTGCAGGCTATTTAGCATTGCTGCCAAAGTGGTTGGTCCGGTAACAATAATTTTATAATCGCGCTGTAAAACAGCAACAATTTCGGGTTGGCGCACAATTTCGGCAAACAACCCCTCGATAGGCAAAAACATTATCCCAAAATCGGTGGTATATGGCGGGTCAATGTATTTATCGCGAATGTCTTTGGCAAATTTTTTTACCGATAGAACCAAAGCTTTATTGGCGACATCAATAGCTGTAATATCACCATTGTCGTAGGCTGTTTGCAGGCGCACATAATCTTCTTGCGGAAATTTGGCATCAACAGGCAGGTAAACCTCGTTACCGTTATTGCCGGGTAGTTTAATGGCGTATTCAACATGGTCGTTGGAGCCTTGTTTTGTTTTAACATTGGCAGCGTATTGTTCGGGAGCCATAATTTGTTCGAGTATATTGCCCAACTGTATTTCGCCCAAAACGCCTCGGGTTTTAACATTGGTTAAAACCTTTTTTAAGTCGCCAACTCCATTAGCCAAATTTTGCATCTCGCCCAAACCTTTTTGAACAGCCTCTAACCGTTCGCTAACAATTTTAAACGATTGGCCAAGGCGTTCTTCTAAAGTTTTGTGTAATTTTTCGTCAACAGTTTCACGCATTTTCTCCAATTTAAGCTCGGTTGTTTTTACCAACTCGTCTTGTTTGGTTGCCATTGCATCAAATTTTTGTTTTTGCAACTCGTTAAATTCTTTAACGTTTGCCGAAAACGAGTCGCTAAAGTATTTTAACGATTGGCTTAGTTCCTGGCGGTTATCTTTGGCACTTTTATTTAAACCGTCGTTAATAAGAGCCAGTTTTTGTTCAAGTTTTAGAGTAAGGTTGTCTAAATTATTCGACAACTCAATTCGGGTTTGCCTAAGCGATTCGGCAAGTTCGGCCCTGTTATCTTTTAACCCTTGTTGCAAAACCACCTGTACACTATCGATAATTTGCGCAGCACCGGTTTTATTGGTTTGTAAATAAATAGCTAATAATAATACAAGGCACACGGCCAAAATAATAATTGAAACAATTTCCATAATAGCAGGTTTTTATTGTCAAAGGTTTATTGTTTACTTGTCAAATAGTGTCAAAAATATTTAAAAAATACGGGTAAAGTTAACATATTGCCAAAAGCAATAACGTGTTGCTGTTATTTTTGCTATAACATAAAAATACCTATTATTGAAATAGGGTTACAGCCAACCAACCGGACTATACATTTACTTTTTGGAACAAAAAAAGCACCAAAAAACCTGAAAGCTTTTGTTAGTTGAATTAAAGGCGGGGAAAAATAAAATACAGGCCTTTACATTAAATTTATTGAATTGAATATTTTAAACCAATACTGTTTTGTTTTATAAAAAACATCATATTTAAAATTGTGGTTTAAAAAATATTTAATTTTATACCTAATCGAATAAAAAACACACCATTAAGCTATTTGCGTTTTCATTAATTTAAACTACATTGTAATCGTTTGCGTGCTTTAAAGGCAAAACCTAAATCATTTTCGATAATTAAAATACTTACTGTAATGAACGTAAAAAATATATTAAAAAGGTCGACAATATTTATGTTGCCCATATTGGTATTAATTATAGCATTTATTTTAATTGCTATATTTACTAACTGGTTCGATAAGCGTTGGTTTACAATTTTGTATGGCATTGTTAGTTACATTTTTGCAAATACATTTTACGCGTTCATAACTACAAATTTATCAAACGATTTATCAATAATCGAAAACCAAATTGAATTATTACAAAAAGGTAAGATAGAAAACTATAAAACACCAATTAATAACCGGACAAAACTTTTTAGTGGTATTCAGCAACAGCTTTCAAGTGTTTTTAAAAGCCTTAACGATAAACTTGCATATATACAACAAATTGATAAAGGCGAACTAAACGCTGTTTACAAGCCAATTGGCCCCGACGATGCCATTGGAAACAACTTGCTAAAACTTACACAAACCCTAAAACAAGACAATATTGAGCTCGAAAAAGCTAAAAACGAAGAGGCTCAGCGTAACTGGATGGCATCGGGGTTAGCAAAATTTGGTGATTTATTACGTACCGATTCGCGCGATATTCGTAAACTCGGTTTTTCAATTATGTCGAACTTAGTTGATTATATTGATGCAAACCAAGGTGCAATTTATGTTTTACAAGAAGAGGAAGAAGGGCAAACCGAACCGGTATATCAAATTGCATCGGCTATAGCCTACGAGCGCGAAAAACTGCTCGACGACAAAGTTAACATTGGTGTTGGCCTTGTTGGCAGGTGCGCGTTCGAACAAAAAACAGTTTTTTTAACCGACATACCAAACGATTACATAAAAATTACTTCGGGTCTTGGTACCGCTAATCCTAAAAGCCTGCTTATTGTACCTTGTATTATCGACGATAAAGTTTTTGGAATAATTGAAATTGCATCGTTTAATGTTATTACAAAATTCCAAATCGATTTTATCGAGAAACTTGGCGAAAGTATTGCATCAACATTGGCTAATGTTAGAATTAATATTAAAACATCGAAACTGCTCGAAGATAGCCGCAAACAAGGCGAGGAGCTGGCAGCACAGGAAGAGGAACTGCGCCAGAACCTCGAAGAGATGGAGGCTACACAAGAAGACTTACGCCGGCAAATGGACTTAAACTCTCAGATGCGCGAAGAGCTTGGTTACGAAAAGTTCCTTTTCGATACACTGCTCGAGAACATACCATCGCGCGTGTTCTTTAAAGATAAACAAAGCAGGTTTATAAAAGCAAGCAAAAGCGTGGCTTTACGTTACAAAAAAGAAAGCTATGCCGAACTTGCCGGAATGAGCGATTACGATTTACTTAAAAACGATTTTGCCCTACAAACTGCCGAAGACGAACGTAAAATAATGGAAACCTTACAAGGCAAAATTAATTACGAAGAACACGAGGTGCTTAATGGTGTCGATATTTGGAAAATTGTTACAAAAATGCCTTTGGTTAAAAACAACGAGTGCATTGGTACATGGGGAATTGTTAACGATATTACTCAAATTAAACAGTCGGAACTTAAAGGTATTGAGGCCACAAACAACTTTAATAAATGTATTAACAGTATTAAACAAAACCTTATTATGGCTAACATAAACCTTAATGGAAATATTGTTGAAGCCAATGAACTGTTTAAATCGTTTTTTAACCTTACCGACAGCCATATAGTGGGTAAAAATTTTGTAGCAGTTATTAGTAAATTTGTTAATAAAAACAGTAAAACACCTTACAATTGGGACAATATTATTGGTAACGAAACTGCTAATTTTGAAAACTTATATAATATTAACAATAACAGTGTTGCTGTAAAAGAGCTTTTTATTACAGTTACCGACGTTAATACTAAACAAAAAAATGTTTTATACATAGCTTGTAAAAGTGCTTAATACTATAACAAAATTTTTACTTTGCAGCTTTGCTTTAACCGCTAAACATAGGTTATAATTATAAAAAAAAGGGGGTTTTTAATTAAACCCTCTTTTTTTATTTTTATAAATAAATATATATCAATGTAGTTTAGTTAACAAATTGAGTTTGGCCCCCATTTGGGCCAAAGGTCGGTAGAAACAATTGCTGCTACCGACATACGACCCCGGATGGAGTAGAACAAGCCTTAACTAAACGACATTGAAACATATATGTTAAATTAACCTAAGCAAATAATTTTTTTGCTTTGCAACAACCGCTTAGCTTATGTTTTACATACTAAGTATATAAAAACAAAAAAGGCTGCAGCCTATAATGGTTGCAACCTTTTTGTGGAGAATAGCGGAATCGAACCGCTGACCTTTTGACTGCCAGTCAAACGCTCTAGCCAACTGAGCTAATCCCCCAAACTTTTTTTTGAACGAGCTTTATTGCTAAAGCGGTGCAAATATATTAAATCATTTTAATTTACGAAACTCAAACCCTTTTTCTTTAAAAAATTTTAATGTTTGGGGCAAAGCATAATATAAATTTTTACTTGCTTTAACCGAATCGTGAAAAACAACGAGTGAACCGCCCTCGGCATACTTTAGTACATTTTGCAGGCATTGTTGCGGCGTAATATTAACATCGTAATCTTCCGACAAAACATCCCACATAAACAAACGGTATCCCGATTTTTTTAGTTGTTTTATTTGGTTATGCCCTATTTTGCCGTAAGGCGGCCTAAAAAGTTTCGAATTAATAAACTGGGCACCAAGTTCAATGTCGTTAATATACTCGCCGGTACTTGTTTGCCAGCCCTTAAGGTGGCTGTAAGTATGGTTGCCAACAGCATGGCCGGCATCGGTAATTTTTTTATAAATGGCCGGGTAATGCTCAACATTGCGGCCAATACAAAAAAAAGTTGCTTTTGCATTATAGCTGTTTAAAGTATCTAAAACCCATTCGGTAATATTTGGTGTAGGGCCATCGTCAAAAGTAAGGTAAATGCTGCGTTGGTCGTTATCAATTTTCCATTGTAAACTGTAGTAAAGTTTACGTAACCATAATGGCGGTTTGTTTATATTCACAGCTTTAAATAACTTAATTGTTTATAAATGTTTGTTGTATTTTGCATATAATTACTTTGCAATATTAACTGTTTTTACAAAAAAAAAGCAATTAACAATACATGTTATAGTTTAAATAAATAAAACACCTTTATTGCTATATGTTGATAAACAAAGTAATTGGCATAATTGAAAAAAAATGACAAAAAAAATTGGCAAAAAATTTAACTTAGCATTTGCTGATAAAGAAAAATATTCTACTTTTGCACCACATTATTTGGGACTGACCCATGGTGTAATGGTAGCACTGTAGATTTTGGTTCTGCCTGTTAAGGTTCGAATCCTTATGGGTCAACAAAAAAAACCGCTTTTTAAGCGGTTTTTTTTTACTCTTTTTTAACTATTTGTTTACAATAAAATTATAACACCAGCATCCCCCTAACCCACTTATAAATAAAGGGAAATGGCGCGGTTATTAATAAAGACATTTGTGATAATTGCAAAAAACAAAGCTCCGAAAGTTTATAATCAAGCTGCGTACAGCCCCTCTCTTATTTATAAGAGAGGCAAGGGAGAGATAGTGCTAAGAATAGTCAACCTATTTCATGACTATACAAAAACATTTGTGATAATTGCAAAAACAAAGCTCTGTAAATTTATACCTAGAATTACATCAAATCCCTCGTTTTTAAGTAAATTATGTTAATTACCGTTGAGTTTATTTTATGTTTTTGTGCAACCAACAATCCCAAATCGTAAATTTTTGCACATTTTACCATGCTATATCTATCTATAAAACAATCAATTGCTGATTTGAGACATTTTTTTTCTGATTTGAGACATTAAAAACATGTAACCAATTTACATTTGTCCATCAATAAAAACCGATTAAAAAGTATAAAAAGTGATTAGTAACGTTGAACAGGAAGCAATCGAAAATTTTAAGGCCGGAAATTACAGTCGGGCATGGAATTTATGCAAAACTGTTCTTAGTAAACAACCCGGGCATACTACTTGCAACAACTTAATGGGCTTTATGTGTAACAAAGCCGGTCGATATGCCGACGCCGAAAAGCATTTACGCATTTGTATATCGAACGGGCAACCGTCGGCAATGGTGCTTACCGAACTTGCTACAACGCTAATTTACCTTAATAAAATTAACGATGCCCAGGAACTTTTGCTGCAAAG
>CAZJCR010000028.1:15666-24263 GCA_964544385.1 uncultured Bacteroidales bacterium | reverse complement strand
AATATCGGTCGATTTAATTACAGTTTTATATCCAACACCATAAATTACTGATTGGTCGGGCGAGTGTATGTCGTAAATTGTACCATTTGTAGTAACAGGTTTAGTATCCCAGTTAGTACCGCCGTCGGTAGTTTTGTAAATTGAGCTGGCGCCAGTAATTGCCACGTTAGCCGATAAGGTAAGTACCGACCGTAATGAGCTGCTAAATGTAAGGTTTTGCCATGTTTGGCCGTCGTCGGCCGATTTTATTATTTTACCGCCATCAATAACAGCATATCCGGTAGTGCCTGCAAAATCGATATCGCGAATACTACTGTTGTTATAGTTGTTTTTAAGTTCCCATGTTTGGCCTTTGTTTGTAGTTGTTAACATAATGCCGCCATCGCCCATTGCAATTGCCGATGTAGAGCCGGTAATTAAAATTGAACGTAAGTTGTTGTCGTATTGGTTATAACTTTCGGTCCATGTTGCTCCGGCATCGGTGGTGTAATAAATGCGGCTTTCGCCAGCGACAATTCCATCGGTTTCGTTAAAAAAGGCAATATCGTAAAACTTTGCGTATATGGCTGTTGATGTGTAGTCGGCAAAATTTGCGCCCGAGTTTTGGTATAAATCCCAGTTTTGTCCGCCATCGGTTGTTTTAAGAATAGCGCCGTTTTCGCCAGCAACAAAACCTGTTGTGCTGTTTACAAAAGTAATTGAGCGTAACTGTGATGTAACAATAGCAGGTATTGTAGCCAGTGTCCATGTTGCGCCGGCGTCGGTAGTTTTTAAAATGTCGGCAACCGGTGTGTATGAGTTTCCGCCCACAATAAAGCCGTTATTGGCATCGGTAAAATAAATTTTGTTTTTGTATGTAAGCGAGCCCGGGTGTGTAACCGATGTCCATGAGTCGCCGGCGTCGGCCGATGTAAATATTTGTCCGGTATGTGTTACAATAATAATATTGTTTGCCGATGTAGCCCAAATGTCTTCAACACTGTTAAGTGTTGGTATTGTAACCGTGGCCCATGTTGCGCCGGCGTCGGTAGTTTTGTAAACGTTACCGTTAGCGGCGCAGGCAAAGCCCAGTGTTGTATTAACAAAGTGAACGCCGTTAACCCAGTTTCGGGTGTCGATAGCCGATAGCTGCCAGTTTGCTCCAGCGTCGGTGGTTTTTAAAACTGAGCCTGAAGCACCTACAGCAATGGCGTTATTATTGTCGAAACGGTAAACATCGTTAATGCGGTTGCCTTGTGGCAGTGGGTTTTTCCACTCCCAGTTTGTAGTAGCCGGTGGTGTTTGCGTGTTGTTTTGGGTAACCATAACCGAGTCGATAAAAGCATAGTACATATTTGCATTGCTGTAGCAGTGCCAGCCTAAATAGTATGCGCCGGTTGTTGTAACCGTAAGCGTGCTTGTCGATTTTTGATACTCGGAACTGTTTATGTTGTCTAAATCGGCAAGTACATTTTCCATGGCCTGTTGGTTGCTTGTACCATAGCAGAGTTTAATTTTTTCGGGGAACGAGCTAAGGCCTGCTTTGTAGTAAAAGCTAATTGAGTATGTTTTTCCCGATTCGAAATTAAATGCCGGCGAAAAAAGCCAGTCGTTGGCGTTGTTAGTTTCGTTATATTTATAACCAGCACAATTTGAACTGTTAATACCTTCGTCAGTGTAGTTGCCCCAAAAGCTATCGTCGGCGTTAGCATCAAGGTACGACCAGCCGGTAAAGTCGTCGGTATCTTCAAAATTCATAACAAAGGGCAAAGCTTTAGCAGCTTTTTGGTTACTAATGTCGCGGTCAAAATTTTTATACATATCCAAATTAGGTTTTTGGATATTTTTTTGGCCAAATGCCGGTAATGCAAAAAGCATTATTGCCAGCAAAATTCTTGTTGTTTTACGTAGTGTTACAGTCATAATACAGCAGTTTATTAGTTAACATTAAATGAACATACAGGTTTATTCACGATAAAAATACCGAGTAACGGCATGTTATTTTTGGTTAACTATTATTTGTTGGTAATTGTTTATTATTTGGGGTGCAATTAATGATATTTGGTAAGAATGCTGGGTTTTTGGGTGTAAATTAGCCAATGTTTTAGCTTAATTGCAGGTTTTTGTGTTATAAAAGCACAAATGGTAGTTTTACAAAATGCTGTAATTGTTTTGTTTATTATTAAAATAATATAAAGCTGTATAAGTTTTGAGCATAGTTGTTTGTAACAAAAAAGGGGCAATTAAAAAACTGCCCCCTTTATAAAAAAGTTTATATCTAAATAAATTTGTCGCCTTTTTGGGTTTTAATGTCGTTAACAAAAAGCTTAATCATTTGCTCGTCTTTCTTTTTACATACAAGCAGCGCGTCGGGGGTGTCAACAACAACATAATCGGTTAAGCCTTGTACCACAACAAGTTTATTAGCCGGAGCTTTTACAATAGTATCGGTAGTGTTGTACATAAAAATATTGTCGGAACTAAGTGCGTTATTGTCGTTAGTTTTAGGCATGTGTTCAAAAAGCGATGTCCAGGTACCTAAATCGGACCAGCCAAATTGAGCTCCCAACACATAAACGTTCGATGCTTTTTCCATAATACCATAGTCGATTGATATGTTTTGGCAAACGGGGTAAATTTCGTTAATAGCGTCTTGCTCGTTGTTAGTTGCAAAGCACGATGCTTTTTCGTTAAAAGCCGCGTACATGTCGGGCAAATAATTCTCGAACGCGTTTTGTATCGATTTAATTGACCATAAAAATATTCCGGCATTCCAAAAAAACTCGCCACTTTTAACAAAAAACTCGGCAAGTTGTAAGTTAGGTTTTTCGGTAAAAGTTTTAACTTTTTTAAATTGTTCTATTGATTTTTGGGCGGCGTTATTTTCAATTTGAATATAACCGTAACCGGTATCGGGGCGGTAAGGTTTAATACCCAAAGTTAGCAGGCAGTTGTTATTAGTAACAAAATCGAGACCCTGGTTAATGCTGTCGATAAACAAATCTTCGTTTAAAATAAGGTGGTCCGACGGTGCAACAACAATAACAGCGTCAGGGTTAAGCTGTTGTATTCTAAAGTTAGCATATGCAATACAAGGCGCGGTGTTGCGCCTGGCTGGTTCTAAAAGCACTTGGCTTTGGTCAATTTGTGGTAGTTGTTCAAGGGTAACAGCTTTATACTCGGCACTGGTAACAATAAAAATATTTTCGGCAGGGCATATCCGCGCAAAGCGTTCAAAAGTTTGTTGCAGCAGGGTTTTTCCTAACCCTAAAATATCGATAAACTGTTTAGGGAAACTGTTACGGCTAACAGGCCAAAAACGTGTACCGGCACCACCGGCCATTATTACACAATAAAAATTTTTGTTCATTACATATTATTTAATGGGCATTTTTTATTATTTGGCTGCAAATATAGTAATTTTATGGCCTATAGTTTTAAAAGTAATTTGTATTAGCCACTTTCAAAAATTGTTAACATAGTATTAGTCTACATATTACTACAAAGTTGTTATATAACACTATATAATTATGGGGTTTTTCTTTAATATAGGCAGGTATTTTTATTTTTTGACAAAGGTTTTTGGCAAACCCGAGAAACATGCCATTTGGTTTAGGCAGTTTTTTAAAGATATTAATACGTTGGGTTTAAGTTCGGTAGGTATAGTTATGCTGGTGTCGGTGTTTATAGGTGCGGCAATAACTATACAAACAGCGTATAATATGACTAACCCGCTATTGCCTGATTATTTGGTTGGGCTAACAACACGCGATACATTATTGTTGGAGTTTTCGTCGACAATAATGGCACTAATTTTGGCCGGTAAAGTAGGTTCGAGCATAGCCAGCGAGATAGGCACAATGCGTGTTACCGAGCAAATTGATGCTATCGAGATAATGGGGGTTAACCCGATATCGTTTTTGGTTAGCCCAAAATTATTTGCTTTTATTTTTATAATGCCATTTTTAGCAATAATAAGCATGTTTGTTGGTATAGCCGGCGGTTGGGGGGCAAGTATATTAACCGGTGCAATATCGGCTGCTGACTATATAATGGGCATACAATACCTGTTTATACCATTTTACATAACATACTCAATTATAAAATCGCTTGTGTACGCATTTATAATAGTAACCATACCGGCATACCAGGGTTATTATGTTACAGGCGGTTCGCTCGAGGTTGGCCGTGCAAGCACTCGTGGTGTTGTTTATTCGAGCATTTTAATATTAATGATGGACCTTGTATTAACGCAATTGTTATTGTCATGATTGAAGTAATTAATATAAATAAACAGTTTAACAATAAAACAGTACTTAGCAATATAAACGCGGTTTTTTATCCCGGCAAGGTTAATATGGTTATTGGTAAAAGTGGTTCGGGCAAAACAGTATTGCTTAAAACCCTTGTTGGTTTACACGATGTTGATAGCGGTTCAATACTATTCGACAAGCGTGAGTTTACCGGTTTACGCTTAAAGCAACGGGCACAAATACGTAAAGAGTTTGGAATGTTGTTTCAGGGCAGCGCGTTGTTCGACAGCCTTACAATTGAAGAGAACGTGCGGTTCCCGATAGATTTGTTTACTAACATGACAAAGGCTGAACAAAAAAAACGTGTCGATTTTTGCCTTGAACGCGTAAACTTAACCAACGTAAACAACCTTTTACCAAGCCAAATTAGCGGTGGCATGCAAAAACGTGCTGCAATTGCCAGAGCCATAGCACTAAACCCCAGGTATCTGTTTTGCGACGAGCCAAACTCGGGGCTCGATCCTCAAACTGCAATTGTTATCGACGGGCTTATTCGCGAAATTACATACGAGTATGGAATAACTACGGTAATTAATACCCACGACATTAATTCGGTTTTATCGATAGCCGATTACTTAGTTTTTGTGTACCAGGGTAAATCGTGGTGGACAGGCCACCGCGATGATCTTTTTAAAACCGATAATGCGGAGCTTAACGACTTTTTATTCTCGTCGAAAATAATGCAGGGACTGCAACAGTCGTTAACAAAAAATAATTAAAAACCCGGTACAAAAAGTTTAAACAAAGTTGAGCGGTTTAAGCAAAACTAAAATGAGCTTTACACCGGTATAAGTATTATTATAACCAACAACATAATTGAGCGATTCGCTCAATTTAGGTTATAGTTAATTTTGGGTTATTAACTATAAATATTTTTTCATTAAGCTCAATATAGTTTTATACGTAACAAAAAAAGGCACTTTATAAAGGCTTTAAATAGTTGTTTTATCAAATTTTATAATAATTTAGCCAAAAGAGTGTAACAATATGTTTAAATATTTCGAAAACTTAGCAAAATGAACATCATATAAGCCAGTTATTAAAATATTTAATCAATAAACTAAGGAAAAAAACCAAAAAACATATTTTACTACGTTTAAACAAACAAAATTATTATTTATTGATAATAAAAACAGGCACACAAAAAAAGCCCGCATCAACAATTAATAAGGGTTTTAAGGCGTAAAAAAAAATGATTTTAAATAGTATTATTAATGTTTTTAAGTAAGATAATATGATAATCATCAAAACAACAGGTTGAAATATCCATTTTTATATATATTTGCACAAATTGTTAATATTTTTAACCACATTGTTTATTATTACCAATAATATCGTTTGATAATTCAATTTTTATTATTATGAAAAAAGCCGTACTACTAATTATAAACAGCTTACTAATAACCTTTATGCTTTCGGCCCAAACTACGCGTTATTGGGTTAATGGCAGTGGTAACTGGGACGACACAAAGCATTGGTCGGAGCAAAGTGGTGGTGTTGCAGGGGCTTCGGTTCCCGATGAGAGGAGTATGGTAATTATCGATAATAATTCAGGAAAAGGTAAGGCTTTTACAATTAATGTAAAACAAAATGCAAGCTGCCAGTCGGTTAAGGCAATTGCTAATGTAAACATAAAAGGCAAAAAAAACTTATCGGTAAATGGCGATGTTATTACAGAGGGTTTTGCCAATTTTAGCAAATTTAAAGGCAATTTTATACTTGCCGGTAACAACAATAATATTTTTAACTCGGCAAGTAAGTTTAACGGCCAATTTATTTTAAGGGCAAAAAATAGCACCTACAGTTTAGAAACCCCTATAAAAACAAGCAAAAACATAGTAGTTGAAAGCGGAGGTCTACAAACAAACGATAACACTGTTGAAGCCAATAAATTTATTACAAAAGGCAGTGATAATATTAATGTTAGTTTAGGAGCCTCGCAAATTTTTGTGAACGAATGGAACACCGGCACGGCCGAAAATTTAAAGCTCGATGCCGGTTCGTCGATTATTACAGTAGCTAAAGCTGTTAATTTTAAAGGTGGCGACCACGCCTATAACGAGATAAAAATACCAGGCTCGTCAAAAGCCATAGGGTCGGTTACTATTACACCAACCGATGCTACCTGCCCTGCAAACACAAGCGGCACAACAAACGACGGTACAATTAACGTTACAGTTACTCCGGCAGCAACATATATTATAAATTTAAGGCAATGGAGCTCAGCCTTGGGCGATTATACCACAATAGCAACATTAAATGGCAGTAATGTTACATTTACAAAAGACAATACATCGAACAAATTAGTTTCGGGCAATTACCAAATATGGGTACGCGAAGTAATTAGCGACGAACCTTATACCGCAACCACAACCGTTGGCCCAACAAACATAGCTAATAACATAAGTGTTTTTAGCGAACCATTGTGTTATGGTGGCACACTGCGCTTAACTGCAAATCCAACCGGCGGGGCAGGTACTTACACATCGTATGTATGGAAAAATAACTCGGGCGTAACAGTATCAACCGACCAAACAACAGGTGAGCTGTCGTTTAACAAGTATGTTTGCCACGTTACCGATGCCAACAGTTGTATACGGCAAGAGTCGTATACTTATATACCAGGTTCGGTAGGCCCCGAACAATTATCGGTAAGCGGAGTATCAACAACCCCATCGTGCCAGGGCGAAAGCAATGGTACCGTAACGGTTGCCACAGTTACCGGCGGCACCCCCGATTATAGTTACGCATTGGTTGTAACAGGCTCGGCGGCACCCGCACCAGGCGATTATGCACCAGGTAATGTTATTACTGGCGTTGCCGAAAATAATTACGATTTATATGTTAGCGATGCAAATGGCTGTACCGTTAAATACGGTTCGGTTGTTACAGTTGCAGTTACATTAAAACCAACTGTCGAAGCTGGCGATAACGGAGTTATTTGCGTTAACGAAACATATAATGTTACAGGTACGGTTATCGATAACGATAACACATCATCGTACATTTGGACACACAACGGCAACGGCTCAATTACCGGCGAAACAACAGCAACACCTACATATACACCACATGCCGACGATTTACTTTTACCAGGACAAACAGTTACTTTAACAATTACAGCATATGGCAACGGTGCATGTAGCAGTGTGGCAGTTACCGATAATTTAACAATTACCATTAACGATATTCCATCGCCCGATGCAGGTTTGGCCGAAGATAAAATATGTTCGTTGGTATATACTGTAAATGGAACACGTTCCGATGGTTCATCATCACTATTATGGGAGAAAATAACCGGGCCGGGTACTGTTAGTTTTAATAGTAATACTATTGAAGACCCTACAATTACTGCATCGGCATTTGGCGTATACGAGTTTAAATTTACCGAAACTGTAGGTAACTGCTCAGGTTCCGATATTATTAAAATAACTTTTGTACCTGTTGTGCAAATTACTAACACTAACGGCAAAATTTGCGAAGGCCAGACATTTAATTTCCCAAATGCCGATACCGCCAATGTTCAAAGTATTTTATGGACAAATATGCGTACCGGCGATGGTACTGGTTTTAGCAGTACTACCGCTTTACACCCTGTTTTTACACCTGCTCCCGAAGATATAGCAAATGGTTCAGTACAGTTACGCCTTACTGGTTATGCAATTGTACCATGCGCCGACTGGAGTCAAACCATGACTCTTACAATTTATCAAATGCCAAATCCTGATGCTGGTGCCGATGATGTTGCTTGCGGGCAATATTATACTTTAAACGCAACACCCGAATTTGGAACATCATGGCTCAATTGGTCTCCAATATCGGCTCCAGCCGGAGGAGCAGCTTATTTCGACGCCCCTCAGGCAGCTTCATGTGATGTGTATGTTGATAAATATGGCGAATATGTTTTTGAATTGTCCGAAATGCAGGGCATTATGTGTACAGGTACTTCGCAAGTTACTATTGAATTTGTTGAAGAACCTAAAGTTACCGTTGGTCCAAATGTATCGACATGTATGAATACAGCTTATACTTTGCCTGCCGGACATACAACTGTTACTAATGGCACAGTTTTATGGACGCATAATGGTACAGGCACTTTAACCGATGCTACAACTTTAACACCAACATATACCCCTGGGGTTGGCGAAACAGGCATTAAAAACCTTAATTTAAAAGTAACTGGTATTGGTGGTTGTAGTTGGGCTAATATCTATAAAACTGTAAAACTCACAATTAACAGTTTACCAAACCCCTCGGTAGCAACAGGCAAGGCACAGGTATGTTTGGGTTCGGACGAGGTATATA
>CAZJCR010000028.1:0-15566 GCA_964544385.1 uncultured Bacteroidales bacterium | reverse complement strand
TAATTTGCGTTACACCGTAACCGATAACATTGGTTGTACCGGCTACGACGAAATGACAATAAACGTATTAAGCCAGCCAACAGTAAGTGCCGGTGATGATTTAAGCACATGCCAGGGAGTTGCCATAACTGTACCAGCGAGCCATGCAACAGCTACAAATGCAACAGTATTGTGGACACACACCGGAGCAGGCACACTAACTAACGAAACAACATTAACACCAACATACACACCAACAGCAGGCGAAACAGGCGACATAACCTTGCGCATTACCGGAACAGGCACAACAGCATGTTCGTTGGTAACAGTTTTCGACGAGCTTACCCTTAAAATAAATGCCCGCCCCGTACCCTCGGTAGCAACAGGCAAGGCACAGGTATGTTTGGGTTCGGACGAGGTATATACAACACAGGCCGGCATGAACAGTTACCTTTGGAGCGTAACCGGTGGCACAATAACCGCCGGCGCGGGCACTAACAGTATAACCGTAAACTGGACAAATGCGGGAGCTGCCTCGGTAAACATAAACTACACCGATGGCAATGGTTGTACAGCATTAGTACCAACCGCTTTTGCAGTAAATGTAAACAACAACCCGCAACCCGATTTGAGCATAAATGCAACTGAGGCATGCGAGAGTGTTGACTTAGCTCTTGATGGCAACCCTACAGGTGGTACTGCCCCATATGTAACCCACGCCTGGACATTAGCCGGGTCAGCATATTTAACACCAACCGACGCTCAAAACACAACATTTAATTGCGGCACTGCCGGCAGTTATAATTTGCGTTACACCGTAACCGATAACATTGGTTGTACCGGCTACGACGAAATGGTTGTTACAGTTATTGAAGGTCCGGTTGCATATGCAGGTCTCGATACAACTATTTGTAGCGATGGCAATTATAAAATACAGGGTGCTTCAATATCGAATGCAATTATGGTAACATGGGACAATAATGGTGGCGATGGTTATTTTGACGATAATTCGTTACTCGACCCTGTCTATTATCCTGGCGAACTTGACAGGGCTGCAGGTTTTGTAACTTTATCAATTACTGCCCACAGCTTAAAATGCGGTACCCATACCGACGATATGATATTAAATTTTGCCCCAAAACTCGAAGCCTCAATAGGTGGTGTTTCGCCATTTATTATTTCGGCATCAACACAAATAAATGTATCATTTTGGGGTAATCACGCTTGGCCATACGATTTAGGCTTTTACCTTGTTACGCCTGACTTGCAAGATACATTACGGTTTTATAACCATTTTATTGATGAAGGAGGAGCGTTTTGTTTTGGACTAAATTCTGATATTGATAGCCTTACTTTTACAAACGACCCGTTAGTTGTTGACTCCCTTGATATGTGTGCTTTAGCAGGCGATTTAACCGGAGTGTATCAACCACGCGAAAATTGGTCGAAACTATATGGGCAAGACCCTGCAAAAGGTGGTTGGATGCTTTTAATTACCGACGGTGTGCCAGGAGGTGAAGGCTTTTTGACCCGTGGACGGATAACATTTAAAGACCTTGACCACCACGGGGTTATGAAAGAAATTGTTTTCGATTCGCATACTATTAACGAACCTATTTTAGACCCAATAGCAGGGTTTACAAGCACATCGTATATTGTACCTTTTGGATTACGTACAAATTGTTTTGGCTCGTGCGATGCAATGGCAATTGTTAATGTTGTTGGAGGTACTCCACCTTATGTCAGCTATATTTGGGACGACCTTAATGGATCAACAGGCGACACTGTTTTATTATGTGGTGGCGACTATAATGTTACCGTTACCGACTCGCGTGGTTGTACTTCGGTAGCTACAATATCGGTATTAGAGCCCGACCCGGTTGAAATTGTTTTCGACTCGCTTAATATTGCATGTTACGGCGATTCTACCGGTATGGTAAAAGCCATAGCAAGCAGCGGCATACCTCCATACACATACCTGTGGAACGATGGCAGTGCATCAACAACAGCCCAGGTTAACAATTTACCGGCAGGCACTTATACAATTACTGTTACCGATGCTAATTTATGTCCAACAATCGATTCGGTTACAATTACCCAACCGGCAGCTCCATTATCGGTTACTGGTATTGTTATCGATTCAACAGCTTGTAATTTGGCAAATGGAAGTATTAATGTAAGTGTAACAGGTGGTACTCCGGCAAGCGTTGGCGATGCTTATACATATGTTTGGAGCAACGGGGCAGTTACAAATCCGGCTACAGGTTTTGATGTTGGAGATTATACGGTTACAATTACCGATGCCAATTTATGTAGTATCGACACTACAATTGCAATGGTTAACGAAAGTAACCTTGAAATAACCGAATTTACTGTTGTAACCCCAGTATTGTGCAACGGCGATTGTAATGGTCAAATATCGGTTAACGTTGCCGGCGGTAGCGGAACATTCGATTATGCATGGGCAGGTGCCGGTATTACAGGCAACACCCAAAACCTTGAAAACGTATGTGGTGACTCAACTTACACGGTTACAGTTACCGATGTTAATACAACTTGTACAATTGTCGACAGTTATACAGTTCCACAACCTGCTGTTTTACAAATTGTAAAAATTGACAGTACTGCAACATTATGCTATACCGATAGCACAGGTACAGCAATAGTCGATGCCATTGGTGGAACCGCACCTTACAATTTTTATTGGACTAATGCTGCCAATGACACTTTAGCAACAGGTGCTAACGTTTCTAATTTACCTTATGGTTTTATTAATATTATTGCAAAAGACGCGAACGGGTGTCAAACAATCGACAGCATTTTTATCGACCGTCCGGCTCAGTTAACTGCAACAACTTTGTTTACTCCCACAAATTGTGGCGATGCTACAGGTACTGCTACAGTAAATGTAAGCGGGGGCACACCATTTGTCGGCCCAAATAATTACCAATATTTGTGGGACGATGCTAACGCATCGACAACCGCAACTGCCGAAAATTTAGCCGCCGGAGTTTACAACGTTACTGTTACCGATGCCAATGGTTGTACTTTAACCGAAACAGTTATTGTACCCGACAACTCTGATATTGTTATTACTCTCGACAGTCAGACAGCAACTAACTGCTTTGGTTCCTGCGACGGTTCGGCAAATATTACAGTTACCGGTGGTACAGGTTTATTATCGTATATTTGGACAAGTGGCGAAACCACACAAAACGCATCGCAGTTATGCGCAGGTACTAACTATGTTACTGTAACCGACGAAAACACTTGTTCACGCTCAATTGAGGTAATAATTACCGAGCCATCAGCAATTATATCATCAACAAATTTAATAAACGAACCATTATGTTTTGGCGATAATAACGGTTCGGCCGAGGTTTTGGCAAGTGGCGGTACCGGCATATTAAGCTTTGAGTGGGACAATGCCGAAACAACTGCTATTGCAACAAATTTAACTGACGGTAAACACTACGTAACTATTACCGATGAAAATGGTTGTCAAAAAACCGATTCGGTTGTTTTAACACAACCAGCACAAATTACATTCGGGTTTACAAGTACACAAACAGGTTGTTCCGACAGTACAGCCTCAGCTACAGTTATCGACATTCAAGGAGGAACAGGTGCTTATACTATATCATGGGCACACCCCGAATGGGGTTCGTACCCGGCTCCCGATTCAATTGGCCAGGCTACAATAACAAATTTATGGGTTTCGGCTTTTGAGGCTTTTGTTACCGATGCAAATGGTTGTACAGTTACAAATACAATTAATATCGACGATAACTCAACTTTATACGCTACTATCGAAAACCAATTAAATGTATCGTGTAATGGTAATAGCGACGGCGAAGCCGAAATATTAGCCCACGACGGTGCCGAACCGTATACATACAATTGGGACAATGGAGCTACAACTCCTTTGGTAACCGGATTATCGGCAGGCACTTACCAGGTTACTATTGCCGATTTTAACGGTTGCTCAACAATAACAGTGGTTGAAATTACACAGCCCGAAATTTTGGAAGTAAACATTGTTAGCCAATCAGCTACATTATGTTATAACGATAGTACCGGTACAGCTTTAGCAACAGTTGTTGGTGGTACTGCACCATATAATATTTACTGGATAACTCCTGTAAACGACACTATTGCTACAGGTTTAAATCCCGGTAACCTTCCAGCCGGCAATATTAATATTAGCGTTAACGATGCTAATGGTTGTCAGGCATCAAACAGCATAATTATCGACAGCCCGTTGCAAATTGTAGCAGTAACATCGTCAACAGCCAGCGATTGTGGTGTGACAAACGGAACTGCAACAGTGTCGGCAAGCGGTGGTACACCATTTGCAGGCCCAAATAGTTACTTATATTTGTGGGACGACGCGAATGCATCGACAACCGTTACTACCGAAAACCTTTCAGCAGGTATTTATAATGTTACAATTACCGATGCCAATGGCTGCTTTATTGTTGAACAGGTTAGTGTATCCGACAATTCGGACATAATTGTTAGCCTTAACTCAATAAACAACATTAGCTGTTTTGGCCTTTGCGACGGCGCGGCCGAGATTGGTGTAAGCGGTGGTACAGGCAATTTATCGTTTACATGGTCGAATGGTGAAACAACACAGAATGCAACACAACTTTGCGAAGGTCAGAATTTTGTGGTTGTTTCCGACGAACTTGGCTGCTCGCGTGTATTAGAGGTTAATATTACAGGTCCATCAAAAATAATTACTACTGTTAGTATTATTAATAACCCGTTATGTAGCGGGTCAGCCGATGCTTCGGCTCAAATTACCGCTACGGGTGGTACCGGCAACATTACTTTTGAATGGGATAACGGCACAACCGGTCAGGTTGTTTCAGGGTTAGCCGCTGGTAAATACTATGTTACCGCAACCGACCAAAATTTATGCTCAGTTATCGATTCGGTTGAGTTTACCAACCCTGACGAAATAACATTCGATGTATCAACAATTAATACCGATTGCGGCTTAAGTATTGGTTCGGCAACAGTTGAAAATATTTCAGGTGGTACTGCCCCTTATACAGTTTCGTGGGCACACCCCGAGTGGGCTTCGTACCCTGCTCCCGATTCAATTAACATGGTTACAATATATAACCTTTGGGTTTCGGTTTTCGAAGTTATTGTTACCGACGCAAATGGTTGCGAGCAACGTGGGTTTGTTACTATCGACGACAATTCAACTCTTGTGCTAAATATCGATAATATTACTAATGTTACATGTTTTGGTTATGACGATGGTTACGCATTATTATCGGCCGAAAACGGAGTTGAGCCTTATACTTTTGATTGGAGTAACGGCGCAGTTGGAAACGAGCAAAGTAATTTACTCTCAGGCATCTACAATGTTACTGTTACCGACGCAAACAACTGCTCACGAAGCACTACAATTACTATTCAGGAACCGGCACAAATTACAAATAGTTTTGTATTTACCGACCCTATACAATGCGCAGGCGAAACCACAGCAAGTCTTTATGCTTTTGTTAATGGTGGCTCCGGAATGCCTTATCAGTATATGTGGACAAACAGCAACGGCCAGTTAATTTCAACCGACAGTACTTTATTTAACGTACCAACAGGTATCTATAACTTATCGGTTACCGACGGTAATAATTGTACTTTAACCGATAATATCGAAATTATCGAACCTTCGCCAATAAACTTATCAGTTATACAATCCGAAACCGAGTGTAACGATTCAACTGCAACAGCAAGTGTTACTGTTTCGGGCGGCGTAGCTCCTTATAGCTATTATTGGTATTGTCTTAACAGCCCCGCCCAATCATTCGCCGGTCAAACAACCAACAATGTATCAGGCCTGTGGGTCGATATGTTTGTTGTCGAGGTTACCGATGCATTAGGCTGCGTGGCAACAAAAACTGTCGAAATACTCGACAACGGCGGGCTCAATTTCGCGGTCCAGGTTAACAAACCCGTTTGGTGTAGCGACATACACGACGGCGAGGCTGAAATTATTAATGTTAGTAGCACAAATATTAGCGGAAATATTGTTGACTTTACCGCATTATGGAGCGACGGTTTTACCGGTAACCCAAACACCAACTTAAGCGTTGGCACTTATTACATTACTGTTACCGAAAATATTAACGGTTGCCGCGCTGTTAAATCGTTCGACATGAATGACGATAACTTGTTTAAGGTTTATAAAGAGGCTGTTAACAACTACTCGCAAACCGATGGTGTTTGTTACGGCGAGGCTTATGTTTACCCTCGTGGCGGCGATATTTCGCAAACCAATAAATATATTGTTTACTGGTTAGGCAACAACAACGATACAGTTAAAATTGACACTCTAAAAACTGCCGACAACAATACATATTCGGCTCGATACGATTTATGCGAGGGATATTATAAGTTTATAGTTAAAAACCTGAGCTTAAATAACCAGGTTTGCCAAATAATCGATAGTATTAACATTACCCGCGACAAACTTGGCTATACCGTTCTTTATCAAAACAATGTATTATGTAATGGCGATAATACAGGCTCTGTTTCGATACAAGCTACAGGCGGTTATGGTAACCAATACCAAAATGGCGAATACTTTTATCAATGGGCTAACCAAAACTGGTCAAGTTATCCAAATGCCGATTCAACTAACCAAACAATTACAAACCTTGTTGCTGGCAGGTATTATTTTACAATAACCGACAACAGGGGCAGTATCATTAACGATTCAATCGACATTTCCGAACCTCAATTATACCAACCCGTGTTCGACATAGTTAAAACAAATTGCGGCGAAAGCGTTGGTTCAATTACTGTTAACGAGGCTGCATCATCGGGCGGTACACCACCGTTTACATACCTGTGGCAACATAGCAGTTGGACTACCGACAGCACTGGGGTATCTATTACTAACTTAAATGTCGATATATATAAACTAATTGTTACCGATGCAAATAATTGCATACGCGAGTTCAATATTAATTTGCCCGATACATCGAACCTTGTACTTAACGTCGATTCTGTTTGGAATGTTAGCTGCCCCGGAAGTGCCGATGGTGGCGCAATTGTGTCGGCAATCAATGGTACCGGGCCTTACCAGTTTACATGGGGCAATGGTGTTAATAACGATACATTGCTTAATGTGGCAGCAGGTTCGTACCATGTTAGGGTTACCGATATTAATTTATGTAGCCGTGTCGATATGGTCGATATTTTTGAACCAGTTAAACTACAAAACCAATTTGTTATTACAAAACCTGTAGTTTGCGCCGGCGATACCGAACAAAGCATGTACGCTGCAATTTCGGGCGGTAACAGGCCTTATATTTATCAATGGGAAAACAGTAGCAACCAGGTTTTATCAACCGACTCTACTATTACCGATGTTACTGCCGGTTGGTATTACTTAACCGTTTACGACAATAACTCGTGTTTATTAACCGATAGTATCGAGGTTTATAACCCGCAACCATTAACTCTATCGTTTATAAGCGATTCAACCGAGTGTTCTGAAGCTACAGGTTGGGCAAAAGCCATTGTTAACGGTGGTATCAAACCTTACTCATACGCGTGGTCAGCACACAACGATTTTAATTTAGTTATCAATGGATTTAACTCCGACTCAATATTCAACCTGCCTATTAACAAATATGCTGTTGTTGTTACCGATTCCATTGGTTGTTCAATTACCGATACTGTCGAAATTTTCGATATCGGGAACATTAACTTTAGTTTTGATGTAATACAGGAGGTTTGGTGTAATACAATTAAAGACGGTAAAGCCCGGGTAATTAATATTGAACACCCCGACTTAACTGATATTACTAATTATACAGCACTTTGGAGCGACGGATTTATTGGCGATACTAATAATAACTTAGGTGTTGGAACATATACAGTTACAGTTACCGAAAACGAAAAAGGCTGCCAGCGCGCTAAAACATTAAGCATGGGCAGTGGCGAACTTTTCAGGATATTTAAAGATTCGGTACATAATTATACCCAAAACAACAATATTTGTGTTGGCGAGGCTTACGTTTACCCACGTGGCGGCGACCGTTCACTTACCGACAAATACTTTGTTTATTGGCTAAACAGCAATAACGATACTGTTAAAGCCGACACGTTAATCGATGCCAATGCTAATACAAACTCAAGGAGGCGCGATTTATGCGCCGGTTATTACAAATTTATAGTACGTAACAACCGTGCCGACGGGCATATTTGCGAAATTATCGACAGTATTTTCATAATCCGCGATACTTTACGTTTCGATACACTTAACCTGCAAAACATTATTTGTTTTGGCCAAACTAATGGTAAAATATCAATTAATGCAATTGGTGGCCATGGTTCGCAATATCAAAACGGCGAGTACTTTTACCAATGGAGCAATAAAAATTGGGGCAACTACCCTGCTGCCGATTCTACAGGAAACTCAATATCGAACCTGGCTCGCGGCATGTATTACCTAACAATTACCGACAACCGCGGCAGTATTATTAACGACTCGATTGAGATTTTGGAACCAACAAAGGTTATTTTCGAATCATTCGTGTTCGATAAACCCGCTTGCGGCGACTCAACTGGCTCCATTACTGTAAACATGGCCGGCGGAGTTAGCAATTACTCGTACAAATGGGAACATACCGCGTTTGTCGAATCCCTAACAACTCAAACGGTTACAAACCTTTGGCCCGACGATTACTTCTTAACCGCCGCCGACAGTAATGGTTGTAGTACCGATACTCTTGTTACCTTAAACGATAATAGCGCGTTTAGTATTAACCTTGTCCCTGCAAAAGGTGGACGTATTTGCTACCACGACAACAATGGCGTTATAAATGTTAATGCTCTCGATGGAACAAACCCATACAAATATATTTGGACTAAAAATAAAATACCGTTCGATACAGTTTACACCGATAAGCTTGAAAACCTTAGCGGTGGACAATACCGCGTAGTTGTTACCGACAACAACTTATGCCGCAGGGTAGGCTCGGCTGTTATTCACGAGGCCGACTCGGTTATATTTGATGTTAACGCGGTTAAAAACCTTTGTTATTACGACACCGTTGGTACAATTTCGGCCACTAACATAAAAGGTGGTTGGGACGATTACACATACGTTACACTCTACACGGGTTTGGGCCAGTTCTACAAACAATCGCAGGTATCAACTACTATTACAAATATACCTGCCGGAAATTATAAAATCGATGTTGATGCAGGTGGTTGCTCATCGGCTAAACTAAATTATACTTTCTACTCCGAGTTACCGGGTGTTGATGCAAACATTTCATCGTTACGTAACCCCGACTGTAATTACGAATCGGAAACCGGACATTTAGCTATTCAGTTACAATACCATTATTTTGGTAACGATACTACATCATTAACCGACAAACAACCACAATACAGCTTTAATGATAACCCGTTTGTTTCGGCCAGCGAGTTTAACAAAGCAGTACACGGCAACAACACAATTACAGTGCGCCAGTTAGCTATTGACGGCGGATATTGTACCTATAACTTTAGTAAAAGCCTTACAGCAAACACATATATTGGTGTCGATGCATATCTCGATGATTTAGGCGGCAGTAAAACCGATTACTATTGCCCTGCCGATACGGTTGATATTAAAGTAGATGTACACAATTTTGATTACAGCCCGTTAAATGCCGATAGCATTATTTGGACAAACAACGGTTACTTGTTAGGAAAAACCGATACAATTTCGGTTAAAGCCCTTAACAACTCATCGGAACTTTACGTGGTTAAAGCCTATAGCAATAAATGTTACAACTACGACACCGTAAATGTACGTAAGTTCATTATTAATACGCTTAATGCTCAGCTTGTTAACCCCGACGACTCGGTTGTATTTACCGGAAATTTAGTCGAACTTAAAGTTGATAACATAGTTGTTAACGACGATTCGAGTGCTACTGTCGAAAGCACATCAAATTACTACTGGACAGCAGCTAACGCCCGCGATGCCGAGTTTACTACGCGTCCCGACACCGTTGCACCAATAGTAAAAGCATTCTATTCAACAACATTCCGTGTTATCGACTCGGTTAAAGTTCAAGGTTTCGACCGCACTTGCGTGCTGTACGACAGCCTTAAAATTGAAGTATTGCCCGAATTTGACCCGCCAAAAGGTTTCTCACCAAACGGCGACGGGCACTTCGACGAATGGAGCCTGCCTGGTGTTAACGGTTACGACAATATTACAGTGTTAATTTTTAACCGATGGGGCGGTAAAGTTTGGGAGTACAGTGGTAACAGTTACGAGGGCAACGAGTTTAAAGGGCTTAACCTTAAAGGCAAAACCCTGCCATCGGGTACATATTACTATATTATGAAATATGGAAACGAAGGACAGCTCGAAACCAAAACTGGAGACGTAACTATTTTACGATAATTAAAGGAGATATTATAACGATAATGTAACAAGCCGGAGGGCTTAATAAAGCCCCCCGGTTTTAACCTACATAAAACACACAATATGAAAAAGTGCGCAAATATCATACTTATAGCCTTAATGCTAAGCACAAAGCTTGCCGATGCACAGTTATTGCCGCAATTCTCGCAATACATGTTTAACGATTATTTGTTAAACCCGGCTTTAGGTGGTACACACGATTACTGGCAGGTTAAATCAAATTTCAGGCTACAATGGCAAGGTATTACCGATGGACCACAAACATACGCATTAGGCGCATATGGCCCACATAAAACAATGCCAATGGGTTATGGTGGTTATGTTTTTAACGACGTTACCGGGCCAATTGCCAATACTGGTATGTACGGCTCATACGCATACAATATCCGTATACAGGCCGACATCCGCCTGTCAATGGGCTTATTCATGGGCGTTGTTCAACAACGCATCGACCTTGACCAGGCACTTAATATTGAAGACCCAATTAGAAATGACTGGGGCGAATCGGCAACAAAATTTTACCCCGACGGAGCTTTGGGGGTTTACTTATACACATCGCAATATTTTGCCGGTATTTCGTTTAACCACATATTTTTTAACGACATGTCGTTGCTCGACGATTTTGACGGCTTTAATGCTAAACTTAGCCGTATAAAACCACATTTTTACATTCAGGGCGGTTACAAAATTAACATCGACCGTAATTTCGACATTGAACCTTCAATTTTTATTAAAACAGTTCCAAATTACGACTTTATGACCGACATTACTGCGCGTGCTATTTATCAAAAAATGGTTTGGGGGGGATTAGGCTTTAGATACAATTTCCGTAACCCCGAGGCTGTTATTGTGCTTATTGGCTATAATTATAACGATATGATTAACATTGGTTACTCATACGATTTAACAATCTCAAAACTAAATACATATAGCAACGGCTCGCACGAGATTATGTTTGGCTTTAAATTTAACGAAATACGCCAGTCAAAATCGAAACGCAAAATAAGGTAATAATGAAGTACTTAGTTTTTTATATCTGTTTAACTTTTTTTTTTAGTTGCTCTAAAATAGTTGATAATAAGGGAATAATTAACGAACAAAAATTTATCGAAGTACTTACCGATATTCATCTTGCCGATGCCTTGATTATGGCCAAAGGATACCGGATTAGTTTCGACTCGGTTGAAATTAACGGAATGTATAACAGTGTTTTCGAAAAACACAACATTACACAGCTTAATTTTAAAAATACTGTTCAATACTATGCTAAAAACTCGCAAAAATATAGCGATATCTACGATAAGGTTTTAGAAAATATTTCGAAATTGGAAAGTGAAATTGATATCGAAAAAAATAAAACAGGGCCTAAATAATTTGTAATATTGCATGCGGGTAACAACTCGCATTTTTTATGGAAAATAATTTCGACATACGCGATAATAATAAACTTGTAAACGATACCGAGTTTGAACAACAAATAAGGCCTTTAGCTTTTAACGATTTTAGCGGCCAACCTAAAGTGGTTGATAACCTTAAAGTTTTTGTTGCTGCTGCCAAAATGCGTGGCGAAGCTCTCGACCATGTTCTTTTGCATGGCCCCCCGGGTTTAGGCAAAACAACTCTGTCGAACATACTTGCTAACGAACTTGGTGTTGGCTTTAAAGTTACATCGGGGCCGGTACTCGACAAACCCGGCGACCTTGCCGGCCTTTTAACTAACCTCGAAACAAACGATGTTTTATTTATCGACGAAATTCACCGGTTAAACCCGGTGGTCGAGGAATATCTTTACTCGGCAATGGAAGATTTCCGTATCGATATTATGATTGACAAAGGACCAAGTGCTCGCTCGGTGCAAATAACGCTTAACCCGTTTACGCTTGTTGGTGCAACAACTCGTTCGGGATTGCTAACAAGCCCTTTAAGGGCAAGGTTTGGCATTAACTCGCATTTAGAGTATTACGATATTGCAACTTTACAAAAAATTATTTCAAGGTCGGCGCGTATTATTAACATTGCTATTAGTAGCGATGCTGCTTACGAGATAGCAGGCCGCAGTCGTGGCACTCCTCGTATAGCAAACGCTCTGCTTAGGCGTATACGCGATTTTGCCCAGGTTAAAGGTAATGGGTCTATCGACATGGAGATAGCAAAATTCTCGCTTAAGGCTCTTAATATTGATGCTTATGGGCTCGACTTTATGGATAATAAAATCCTATCAACAATTATCGATAAATTTAAAGGCGGTCCGGTTGGCGTAACAACTATTGCAACCGCTGTAGGCGAGGACCCCGGCACACTCGAGGAAGTGTACGAGCCTTTTTTAATTCAAGAAGGGTTTATTAAACGTACCCCGCGCGGACGCGAGGCTACCGAAAAAGCATTTAAACATTTAGGCCGTATACATACAAGCCAACAAGGCTCGCTGTTTTAAACTTTTACAAATTGTCGCCAAAACAAGTGCCAACAGCGCGGGCACTCTCTATCCAGGCATGGTTTAATGGTACAAGTTTGGTTTTGCCGGCAACTAAATCGAGCGGTACAGCCTCGGTTCCAAGCTCCTTTGATGCTACCATAACACCAAACTGGCCTTTTTTTACATAATCGGCAGCAGCAGTGCCAAGCCGTGTAGCTAAAATACGGTCGGCAGCCGACGGTGTACCACCACGTTGTAAATGCCCGAGTATTGTAACGCGGGCTTCAAGGCGTGTCATTGTCTCTAATAGCTGTGCAATTTCAATAGTGCCCATTTGTGTTTGAGCTTTTATTGTCTTTATCTCGTTTTTATAGGCTTGTTGTTTTTCTTTGTTTTCTTCTTTCTCAAGTTTTTTAACTACCTCGTTAATTTGGTGTGCTGTTTCTTTTGTAAGCGCGCCTTCGGCTACAGCTACAATACTAAATGGCGAGCCGTTTCGGGCACGGCGTAATATCGATTCAGCAACAAATTCAATGTCGTAAGGTATCTCGGGTATAAGTATAACGTCGGCACCACCGGCTAAACCCGCACCTAATGCTAACCAGCCTGCACGGTGCCCCATAATTTCGACAACAATAATACGGTGGTGGCTGTGCGCGGTGCTGTGCAGCCTGTCAATAGCATCAACTGCAACGCCTAAGGCTGTGTCAAAACCAAAGGTCATGTCGGTCATGGCTACATCGTTATCAATGGTTTTTGGTAGCGTTATTATGTTGAGCCCTTTTTTCATTAACTGATAGGCATTTTTTTGTGTTCCGCCGCCGCCTAAACATATTAAAGCATCAAGGTGTTGGCGATAGTAATTTTCGGCAATAACATCGGTCATATCCATAATTTTACCACCAATTGGCATTTTGTGGGGTTTGTCGCGGCTGGTACCTAATATTGTACCTCCAAGGGTAAGTATCCCCGACAGGTTGGCTTTATCTAACCGCATAACACGGTTTTCCATTAAACCTCTAAAACCGTCTTTAAACCCAATTACCTGCATATCGTATTTGCGCATGGCTGCTTTGCCAATGCCACGTATTGCGGCGTTTAAGCCAGGCGAGTCACCACCCGATGTTAATATTCCAATATGCTTTGCCATAAATTTTTTGTTTGTTATTTGAGTGCTAATGTAAAACCCGTTGTTTTAAATAATGTTTAGTAATTGTTATTTTTTTGGTTATATATCTTCGTCTAAACCCGGCCTAATAAACTCGCGCGAACCGGGTATCGCTTTTTCAAGGTCGGTACGTAATTTCGATAGTATCGATAAAAATGTAAGTATCTCGTCTTCTTTGGTTTTTAGTTTCGAGTGCAGTATCGAGAATGCTTCGATAGTAATATCGATGCTTACAAGTGCTACTTTTGCACTCCCCAGGTTGTCTTCGGTAAAAGCATTGTTGTCGGCAATGCTTACTGTTAGGGCGCGGCGTACTTTTGTTGGTATTAGCATAAAGTAGTAGCCTATTATATCTAACAAATCGCTAAACATGCGGTAATTTATTGGCGAGTTGTTCCAAAGGTTCGAGCCAACGTCCGAAAAAAAGTCGTAGTTGTCGTCGAGCCATTTGCTTATAATTACCGAGTAATCAACAGCACGGTCAAAAATATCGTCGTCAATAATTTTCAGGTCGTCAAAAATGTCGTCGGTGTTGTTTTTTAGTATCTCTAAATCAATATCAAACGATACCGATTTTGATTTTAACATATCGAGTGTACTTTGAAAAATTGCCTCCATATTTTCAAAATAGTTATCGTCATCGTCATCATCGTCGTTAATATTAATTTCTTTAAAAAACTCGTAGTTCGAGCACCTGTCGGTAAATTCGCAACGCTCGCACCAGCGGTCGCAGTAGTTATATATGCCATGTATATTGTCGGTACGCGGGGTAAAGTTGCGTACTTTGTCAATAATTTGGTCAGTGTCGGTAATTCTTGTTTTGTCTTGTTTATTATTGTATGCGTCGAGCGCAATGTTTTGCGTGTCGTTGTTAATGTTGTCGGGGTTAATTTCGTTCAACATTTTTTCGCAACCTTTGCAAAGGCCTGGTATTGGGCAATGTTCAATGTCGTAATCGCAAAACTCTATACCTACGCGCCCGTAATTAAGGTGCGATGCGTAGGTTGTAAGTTCTTTACGGATAAGTATATATATTGCACGGTCGGTAAGGTCTTCGTCGGGATATGCAAGTTCAAAATTGTATTTTTCGAACAGTAGTTCAATTACGTTTACTAACTGGGTTATTTGATTATCGGTAAGCCTTTCGTGGCTTGGTAAAAGGTCAACGCTTAAGCCAATAATATGTTGTATCTGGTGTTGCTCGCCGTTTAAAAATTCTTCGTTGGCATCTTCAATGCGTTTTTCGCTTTCCGACTCTGGTTCGAACGAATCCCATGGCTTGTTCGAATTGTCGTCGAGCATATTTTCTATATCTTCAATAAGTTGGTTTACATACTTTTCCATCGGGAATTTTTTACGTTATAAATTAACAAAATTTCAACGAATATTATTGCATCGGGTTTGTTTAATTATTGTGTATACAGCTTTTATTTAATTAAAAAGGGCTGCCAAAGTGTTTTTTGGGGCAGCCCTTTATTATTATCAATAAATTAATTTTTACCTAAGTTGAGCGGTTGGAGCTATGCGAACAAACGCTTTACTTAGGT